>CAYLPO010000330.1:0-2513 GCA_964385575.1 uncultured Lachnospiraceae bacterium
CTCCATGCCGGAAGACATGAGCGCTATGCGCACGAGATCTATATCCCGGACTGCCTTCTCACCGCCGGGACCACCTGGGCGTCCTCCAATGCAGCCCTTGCCACCGTCAATAAGAACGGAAGGGTCAGTGCCCGCACCGCCGGCAGTGTGACCATCACCGCCAGCGCCGGAGAACTGAGTGCCGAACAGGTGATCCGCATCTCCGGTGAGAATGCGGACATGCCGGAAGACGATGTGTCCGAACAGTATGAAGATGTCTATCCAGACAAGTGGTATACTCCCGGTGTGGAATACTGTGTGGAAAACGGGCTGATGACCGGTGTTTCAAAAACGATGTTCGATCTCACCAGTTTTGTCAACCGTGCCATGGTGGTTACCACGCTGTGGGCGATGGAAGGAAAACCGGAACCCAAGGGAACGAAAAGCTTCAGCGATGTTCCTCAGGGAAGATACTTTACCAAAGCCGTACAGTGGGCCGCGGAAAAGGAGATTGTCACCGGCCACGTGGGCGGTGTGTACAAACCCTTCGACGCGGTGTCCCGTCAGCAACTGGTGACGATCATGTACCAGTATGCAAGAATGCATGAATGGGATTCCCAGGCGAGCGGATCTCTGGCACCCTATGCCGATCAGGCAGCTATTTCCGGATACGGTGTGCTTCCGTTCCGCTGGGCGGTGGGCCACGGCCTGATCTCCGGACGCACGGAGACCCAGCTGGCACCGAGAGAAGCCGTGATGCGGTCGGAACTTGCCACCATCCTCATGCGTTTCCATCAGAATATCTGCGCCTGAGCGGGAAAAGAAAATCAAAAAAAGATGGCGGAATGCCATCTTTTTTTATGCCCGCAATTCTTGCAAGAAATTTCATTACAGTGTAACATGAAGCTGATAGTATTGGAGCACGGATGAAGGAGCCAAAATATGGCAAATGACAACTCCAATCGAATAGAGGGAATCGGACCGGAGGACTACGAAGTCGTCTATTTTGCCCCCGAACTTCTCCAGTATGCCAACGACCGTCAGAAGGAAGCCAAAGACGAGTTTCAGACGACGCTGGAACTGGCGGAGGAGGGAGATCCTCAGGCGATGGTGCAGATGGGACTGAACTATCTCTACGGCAACATCGGCATTGAGAAGAACGACAAGAAAGCATTTGAATGGTTCTCACGGGTACCCGAGGATTCCGGACCGGGCCGATACTGGCTGGGCCTCTGTTATGCTGCCGCCATCGGTGTTCCGAGGGACTTCAAACGTGCCGCGGAGCTGTACCGCCAGTCGGCAGATCTGGAGTATGCCCCGGGGCAGTGCTATCTGGGCATGTGCTATGAAATCGGCAACGGCGTACAGCAGGATCTGGTCTATGCCGCGGAACTGTATGAGCAGGCGGCGGATGCCGGATATCCGCTGGCGATGCTGAATCTCGGCCTTATGTATTACCGGGGAGTCGGAGTGCCGCTGTCTCTGGAGCGTGCGGCGGAGCTGTTTACGGAAGCGGCGGAACACCGCGTTCCGAAAGGTCTTTACATGCTTGGAGTATGCTATGAATTCGGCTACGGCATCTCACAGAATCTGGACCGCGCCCGCGTCCTCTATGAAAAGGCGGCGGAGAGCGGTGACCCGGAGGGCCTGTGCGCCTATGGTCTGTTGTATTTAAACGGAAAAGGCGTGGAGAAGGACGAGCATAAGGCCTTTCTCCAGTTTGAACAGTCGGCGAAGACCGGATTCCCCCGGGCACTGTATTTTCTGGGAGAATGTTTCTTTGAAGGGAAGGGAACGGCGAAGAACGAGCGGAAAGCATTCGGATGTTTCTCCGTGGCATCCCGTGCCGGACATCCCGATGCGCTGTACAAGATGGGGGTCATCTACGAACAGGGGATCGGATCCCGCCCCAACGGGAAGCGTGCCGCAGTGTTTTACAAGCAGGCGGCCGACAAAGGTCATGTTCCGTCCATGGTGCGGCTTGCCCAGTTTCATGAAGTGGGACGATATGTGGTAAAGGATCTGGAAAAGGCAGCCAAACTGTATGAGCGCGCTGCAGAAGAAGGAGATCCTCAGGCCATGTGCGGTCTGGGTGCCATGTATTATTACGGCAACGGTGTGACGAAAAGCATTCGCCGTGCCGTGGATCTGTTCCGGAAGTCCGCAGATCTGGGAAACAGCACCGCCATGTTTTTTCTCGGCATGTGTCTGGAAAACGGGACCGGAGTGGAAGCAGATCCCCGTCAGGCGGCAGAACTGTATTTCAAAGCCTCGGAGGAATGCGTGGAAGCCCAGTATGCACTGGCACTGTGCTATGCCATGGGGAAAGGAGTTCCCCGGGACATGAACAAAGCAGTTCAGCTGTACCGTCAGGCGGCAGACCGGGGCAATGTGGAGAGCAAGTACAGTCTGGGATGCATGTATCTGGACGGAGACTATGTGGAAAAAGATCTGAAACGGGCGTTTGAGTATATCTTTGAAGCCGCCAAGGCCGGCCATCCCGCTGCTAATTATCAGCTGGGACGGATGTACGA
>CAYLPO010000331.1:0-2493 GCA_964385575.1 uncultured Lachnospiraceae bacterium
GACGTTAAGCCGGTTCAGCCTTCCGTAACTGTTAAAGATGGTTTTGGTGACATTGCTGACCCATCCCTCCATGTTCCTTCCGCACGGCAGCAATGTCCATCTGGCCGCCGAAGTGAAGAAACACATGAAGCACACTCCGGTCGGATGCGTCGGCGGGATCAATGATCCGGCGCACGCCGAAGAGATCCTGGCCACCGGGCAGGCCGACCTGGTCTGCATGGCACGCCAGCTGCTGGTGGATCCGGATTTCCCGAAGAAAGCGCTCTCCGGCCATGCAGAGGACATCACCAAGTGCTGCCGCTGCTTCACCTGTTTTGCCTCGACCTTGACGAACCGCATCACCTCCTGCGCCCTGAACCCGCTGATCGGGCGGGAGCTGGACCAGCGCTACGGCAGACCCGCGACCACGCCGAAGCGGCTGGTCATCGTGGGCGGCGGCCCCGGCGGCATGCAGGCGGCCCTCACCGCCCGTGAGCAGGGGCACGAGGTCATCCTGCTCGAGAAGTCCGACCGTCTGGGCGGACAGTTAAACAGCGAGGAGTTCATCCCGTTCAAGGCCGATCTGTACGCTTATGCCAGACAGCAGGCGCGGCGCGTCGAGCAGTCCGGCGCGGAGGTGCGCCTGAACACTGAGGCTACGCCGGAGCTGATTGAATCGCTGCACCCGGATGCCCTGGTGCTCGCAGTAGGCGCGAAGCCCGTGATCCCTCCGATCCCCGGCATTGACTCCCCGAAGGTAAAGGGTCTGGACGCTCTGCATCAGGCGGAGCCGGATCTGGGACAGCGCGTGGTGATTCTGGGCGGCGGCCTGGTCGGCAGCGAGACTGCGGTCTACTTAAACGGCCTGGGCCGCGATGTGACCGTGGTGGAAATGAAAGGTGATTTCGCCGCGGAAGCGAATGAGATGCATAAGATTGCTCTGGAGCATGAGTTCAAAAACAGCCGGATTCAGCTGCATCTGAACACCTCTGCCTTGGAGGTCACAGACGAAGGGCTCGTCTGCCGCGGTCCGGAGGGAACCTTTACCGTTCCCTGCGATTCCATCCTGCTGGCCGCGGGCCTGCGGGCCGACTGGGACAGCGTCGAGCGGCTGCGTGACGCGGCTCCCTGGTACTGGGCCATCGGCGACTGCGTGCGGGCCGGTCAGGTCGTAAACGCCACCGAGCAGGGCCATAACGTGGTGCTGGATTTGTAAGAATGACCCGGGCATTTCAGCCCGGGTTTTCTATTAACTCAACTCTTCTGCTCCGATCCGGTTTCCGTCATCCTCTGCCTTGATCTGCGCGATCCGCTTTCGGACCATCGGCACATAGATGGATGCCATGGCAATAATGCAGAGCGTCCACGCCACGGGATAGGACAGATAGAGGTGGAACAGGTCCTGATGATGCGGGAAATAAAAGATGGACCACAGCGTACGGAAGCCGAACAGTCCCAGTCCGTTGATGATAGCCTGCGCCATAGAGACCGCATAGCCGCGCAGGGACGAATTCATGCTTTCCAGGAAGCCGTAGATAAACGCCAGGCTGCAGACCGCCATGACGCGCTGTTCTCCGAAAGCGATCGCCGCCGCGTTTCCGGGCTGGAACAGCCCGACAAGCTGGGTGCGGAACAACACACAGATCCATCCCACCACCGCGCCGATGCCCACGATCATGAGCATGCTGTTTAAGAGCACCTTCCGCGCGCGGCGGAAATCTCTGGCGCCGACACACTGGCCTGTAAAGACCATGCACCCCTGTCCGAGGGACATCATCGCCGAGAAGGTAAAGCCGTCGAGGTTCAGCGCCGCGGCATTGCCCGCGACCGCCAGCGATCCCAGACTGTTCACGCAGGACTGCAGCGGAATATCCGACGCCGCGAGCATCGATGCCTGAAGGCCCGCGGGAAGCCCGACGCGCACGATCCGGATAACCTTATCCTTATGCAGCCGCAGGCGGCCGAAGTGCATACCGTATTCCGAACCCGGCCGGAACAGGATGATCAGCGCCAGGACCGCCGACAGATACTGTGTGATGACAGTAGCGATGCCCACGCCGAAGACGCCCCAGCGAAATACGATGACGAAAAGAAGGTTCAGGCCGACATTGCAGACGCCGGCGATCGTCAGGAAGATGAGCGGCCGCTGTGAGTCGCCCCGCGCGCGCATGATCCCGGCGCCGGAGTTATAGACCATCTGACCTGGGATGACCAGCAGATACAGCCGGAAATACAGGATGGCGCCCGGCCGGATGTCAGTCGGAACATTCATGGCCGTCATCACAGGCACGGTTAGGATCTGGAACAGCACCGTTGCAAACAGCCCCACCAGGAACGCCAGAAGGATGGCTGTGTGCGCAGTCCGGTCAAAGCTTTCCTTATCTCCCGCTCCCCAGTCCGTGGCCGCGCACACCGTGACGCCGGCAGCGAGCCCGCCGAAAAAGCAGATGATCAGCATGTTCAGAACGAACGACGAGCCCACGGACGCGAGCGCGCCTTCGCCGCCCCAGCGGC
>CAYLPO010000332.1:0-2492 GCA_964385575.1 uncultured Lachnospiraceae bacterium
AGTTATGAGGAGGAGGACGGACAGACCGATGCTGTGTGAGAAGTGAGGGACCCGTGAAGCCGTGGTCTAGATCATCGAGATGGTAAACGTTCAGAAGGACGAGCATAACTTCTGCATGGAGTGTGTGCAGGAGATGGGGATGGAAGCCATGAACATGGTCATGGATTCCATGATGGATGAGTCGAACCCTCTGGGGAAGCTCGTCGCGGAGATGATGGGTACGAACATGAACATGGAGACGACCCCGAAAGCGCCGGATGAGCTGAAGAGCATTACCTGCCCCAAGTGCGGGACTTCCTACGGAGAGTTCGTCGCGAAGAGCCGTTTCGGCTGCGCGACCTGCTATGATATCTTCGGCCCGCTGATGAATGAAAATGTGAAAAATGTCCAGGCAGGCGACCGCCACATCGGGAAGCGCCCGGCCTACGGCTGGGAGAGCCCGGAGGCACAGTTTGTCCGGACGACAGATGCACAGGCGCCTTCGAAGGCATTGACCCCGAAGGAACAGATCCGACTGCTGGAGAACCAGCTCGCGGATGCGGTCGCCGTCGAGGACTTTGAGAGCGCGGCCAAGTACCGCGACCAGATCAAATTCCTGAAGAACATGGAGGCCGGCGTGACCGACCTGGAGTTCTTTCCGAAAGACGAGGCGGACGCCGGAACGGACCGTGACGGTACACCCGGAGAACCTTTCGGCGGTGCCGGTCCCCTCGGAGAGGAGGGCCGGTCATGAACTGGTACGAAGACCCGAACGTAGGGAATGAGATCTTCGTCGCGGCCCGGATCCGCCTGGTGCGGAACCTGCGGGATTATCCGTTCCCGAACAAACTGAGCAATGACGATGCCGAGGAGCTCATCGCGAAGCTCCGCGACAAGATGGACAGCTGGAAGACGCCCACAGGCGAATCCTGGAGCTTTCTGCGGCTGGATCAGATGTCCTCGCTGCAGAAGCGCGCGCTCCGCGACCACCGCGTGATCAATGAGACCCTGTCTCAGCGCGTGCGCCCCGCCGGTCTGTACATGTCGGCGGACGAGTCGGTCTCGGTCTCACTGATCGGTGACGACCATATCCGTATCCAGGTGCTTTCCCCGGAGGTCACGCTGGACCGCCTGTGGAACATCTGTACGAAGTTGGACGACGCGGTAAACGAGCACTTTAACTACGCGTTTCACGACCGCTACGGCTATCTGACCGCGTTCCCCACGAACATGGGCACCGGTCTGCGGGTCTCCGTGATTCTGCATCTGCCGTATCTTTCGGCCAGCACGCAGTTCCATAAGCTGGTGAATGAGCTGGCGCGCTTCGGCGTGAGCGTCCGGAATGCGTTCGGAGACGGTGAGGAGAAATTCGGCTGCCTGTATGAGGTGTCTAATCAGAACACCCTGGGCGTCACCGAGGAGGAGATCGTCGCGTTGGTCTATCGGCTGGCGTCACACCTCGCGGTGAATGAAAAGCAGGCCCGTGAACAGCGCTTTACCCCGCTGATGCGGGAGGACGGCGCGGCCAAGGCCTACGGCAGTCTGAAGTATGCCAGGATGCTGTCAGTGAAGGACGCCATGGCGGCATTGTCCTCGCTGCGGGCAGGCTTGGGAGAGGAGCTGATCACGCTGAGCGCGCCGCTGAACGTGTTCGGACTGATGGTGAACTGCTGCCCGGCGGCATTGGCCATGAAGACCATGAATTCGAATACAGATAACCTCGGAGTCGACCGCGCGGAATATGTCCGCGCCATGCTCCCCGAGTTGTTGTAAACTTTAAGGAGGAACTACTGACATGATGTATGATCGCTTTACGGCGAAGGCGAAACATGCTTTGCAGATCGCAAAGAATTCCGCCCAGGAGCTGGAGCACAATTACGTCGGCACGGAACATATTCTGTTGGGATTGCTGAAGGAGGGCTCGGGCACCGCGTCCCGGATCCTGCGCATTCACGGAGTTACTGAGGAGAAAGTGATCAATCTCATCCAGCAGCAGGTCGCCCCGGTCTCACCGGTGCATCTGGCGGAGCGTGACGATTACACCCCGAAGGCCAGAAAGGTCCTCGAGAACGCGCAGAAGGAGGCGGACCAGTTCCATTCGGGTCTGGCCGGCACCGAGCACATTCTCGTGGCCATGGTGAAGGAAGGGGAGTGCGTGGCGACGCGCCTGCTGAACACCATGGGTGTGAGCGTCCAGCGGCTTTACGTGGACGCCATGATCACGATCGGCGCGGACGCGCAGCGGCAGGCACAGGGCCGCATGAATCAGGGCCCCATGGGAGGCCCGCAGCATGCCATGCCCGGCCAGGGCCCGCAGGGACAGAGCCAGACGCCCGGCCTGGACGCCTTCTCGCGCGACCTGACGCAGCTGGCACGCGAAGGAAAGCTGGATCCGGTCATCGGCCGCGCCGAGGAGATCGAGCGCACCATCCAGATCCTGTCGCGCCGCACGAAGAACAACCCCTGCATCATCGGTGAGCCCGGCGTCGGAAAGACCGCCATCGCCGAAGGGC
>CAYLPO010000333.1:0-2487 GCA_964385575.1 uncultured Lachnospiraceae bacterium
GAAACCCGGTCTATCCGCCCATGCGGAAGGTCATGGCGGCACACGGGCTCGACCCTTCCGGCAAACGCGCACGGCAGATGACCCGTGCGGATTACGACGCATATGACCTGTTGATCGGCATGGACGACTGGAACATCCGAAACATTCGCCGGATCACGGGCGGCGACCCGGACGGGAAGATCTATCGGCTGCTGGATTTTACGGACCGGCCGCGTGAGGTCGATGATCCGTGGTATACACGCGAGTTCGAACGGTGTTATGATGAGATCTGTGAGGGCTGTGAGGCATTGCTGCGGCGCCTGACTGCGGAGGAGCATTGACCTGAAACTCGAAATATCGGAGAGACCTATGTACTACCTGATCAAAGAGACCTTGACCCCTTGTGACGAAACGCTGGCCATGAACGGAAAGACCACGGTCGAACCGATCGTAGCGGTGATGTCTACGGAGGAATGGCAGACCAAAAAAGACCAGTTTGATATGGTCATCGATCTGGACCTGGATCCTTCGGACGTTCATGAAACGAAGGCCGTTGTGAACTACGATTCGCTGACCGGGAGCTTTTACATCCCCAGCCGGCGTTACCTGGCAGAGGGAAAAGTCTACCGCTTTGCGTTTGCACTGGATGAGAACGGGATTGTCCTGATCGATGACGGTACCCGCGCGCAGGAAGTAGTCGACGAGATCCGTGAGGGGAAGAAATGGCGGCTGCCCTCGCTGGAACGCTTTCTTTATGATTTTCTGGAACGCATCATCCGGGACGACCTGTGGCTGATCGAGCGGACCGAGCAGCGGCTGGGGAAACTTGAGGAGGAGATCATCAGCGGGAAAATGGAAACATATCCCATGGTCCTGAATGATATCCGAGGGGAACTTCTGGATCTCCGTGTACACTACGAGCAGCTGATCGATATGGGCCAGGAGCTGATGGAAAATGAGAACGGTTTCTTCGCGGAAGAGAACCTGCGCTATTTTCGCCTGTTTACCGAGCGCGTGATCCGTCTGCGGGATCAGATCACCTCGCTGCGCGACTATACGGTGCAGCTGCGGGACCTGTTCTCGACTCAGCTCGACATCCGCCAGAACCGGACGATGTCGATCCTGACCGTGGTCACGACGATCTTCCTTCCGCTGACTTTGATCGCGGGATGGTACGGCATGAACTTTCATAACATGCCGGAACTTGGCTGGCGCTTCGGCTATCCGTGTGTGATCATCGTCAGTGTCGTGATCGTGATCGTGTGCATCGCTTATTTTAAAAAGAATAAGTGGCTGTGAGGATTGAAAAGGCCGGGTTTCGTTGGAAACCCGGCCTTTTTCGGTTGATTTTATTAATGTGACAAAGAGAACCGTCCCTTCTGTCACATCAGTGGATCGTCGCGGGCACGCCCATGTCGTCGAAAATCTTCTTCAGAGACTGCATCTTCTCATCCGAAGGCGGCGTTGCCTCCATAACAGTCTTGTCTTCGTCGATGCGCGCGTACTTCGAAACACCCAGGTTATGATAGGGCAGCAGCTGCACCACGGTCACGGCATCGCCCAGCTCCTTGCAGAGCTCTGCGGTCTGCGTCATGTTCTCGATGCTGTCGTTGAACATCGGGATGGTGGGGATGCGGATCTGCATCTTCGCACCGGCCGCAGCGAGCTTCCGGACATTCTCGAGGATCAGCGGGTTCGGAACCTTGATCACGGCCTCGTGCTGCGCATTGTCCATGTGCTTCAGATCATACAGATACAGATCGGTGTAGGGGAGCGTGCGTTCGAGCTGCTCCCACTGCACGAAACCGGTGGTGTCGACCGCAGTGTGAAGACCAAGCTCTTTGCATCCCTTCAGAAATGCGACCGTGAAGTCGGGCTGGGAGAGGCATTCGCCGCCGGAGATCGTCACACCGCCGCCGGAGGTCTCATAAAAGGCCTTATCCTTATACACCCGTTCGACCATATCCTGGACGGTCCACTCATCACCGCAGACGTAGAGCGCCTTCGGATAGCATTTCTCTGTGCAGGCGCCGCAATCCGTGCAGAGCTTCCGCTGAATATGCGGGAGCGTGATGGTCTTGCCGGTCGCGGCATTCTCAGTCTGCCTGCCGGATTCCAGTGCGCCTGTGGGGCATTTGTCCATGCAGCGGCCGCAGTCTTCGATACCCAGGCAGCGCATGGCGATCCAGAGCACCTGCGGGTCGAAACGCTGAGATTCGGGGCTGTGGCACCAGGGACAGCGCAGCGGGCAGCCCTTCAGGAACACGGTCGTGCGGATGCCGGGACCGTCCTGTACGGAGAAGCCCTGGATGTCATAGACCAGCGCTTTCCGGTTCTTTTCTTCCTCGGTGAGGGTCTTCAGTTCAATCATGATAAGATCTCCATTCTCAATGATCTGACCAGCCCGATCTGTTCCGGCTGAATAATTCCGCTAAATTATAACACAGCCATGCTGGGATAGTCTTGTCTATCTTTTTCTTTACATTGTCCGAAAACCCTCGAAAGATC
>CAYLPO010000334.1:0-2484 GCA_964385575.1 uncultured Lachnospiraceae bacterium
GGTGATCTCGTTGGTGATCGGCGTGGTGCTGATGATCGTGGTGCTGCTGGTGATCGAGAAGAAGACGGGGCGGGAGAAAGTAGCGTAAGTAACTGCGTCGAAAGAAAGGCGGTCAGTGCTCATGTGAGTGCGGCGCCGGCTTCAGTTCACAGCTCCCTGAAAGACATGACTTCACACAAATGAAAAACAGGCGGCACCGATCCGAGGCAACGAGAAATCTTTGATGGATTTCTCGCTGCCCGGTTCTGAAATCGCGGTTGGGAGACCGCGATTTCTCCGCCTGTTTTTCTTGCGTTCAGTCAGTCTTTCATGGTCGCTGTTCAAGTCGCCGGTGCCCCACATCACAAAGTACGCAGCAAAATCTTCCGGCTTTGCTATAATAATCAAATATGAAACACATCACCCGCGAAAACCTGAACAAGATCATCGAACTGCGGCACCTCCTCCACAGCCGCCCGGAACTCTCCCTGCAGGAGAGCGGGACCAACACGATTCTGAAGGACTTTCTGCACGAACACACGACCCTTGAAGTCATAGACCGGGACGGCCTTCAGACCGCGCACGAGATCCACGAACCGTTCCCGGAGACCAGAAATCACGACGGAGCACTGGACCGCGTGATCCGGGCAGCCGCCGGCCTGCAGCTTCCCGTTATGGAGATGAAGGATCTGTGGAGGGCATCGGAGGACTTCGGGCACTATCTGAAGGTGTGCCCCGGGGCCATGTTTTACATCGGAAACGGAGAAGATCACCCTGCGGTGCACACGGACAGGTATGACTTTAACGACAAGATCCTGAGCACGGCAGTCGATCTGTTTCTGGCATTGACAGAGCCGGAATAAGGAAATACAGCATTTAGGAGACCATTATGCAATCAGAGTTTTATGGCGCAGAAGAGCATGGTGCGGAGCAGGGGACTTATGCCTCCATGCTTCCGTCCTTAAACCAGGCGCGCTTCGGAAGCTACCTGATCCTGCCATTCCAGTACGAGGAGGGCGGTTTTCGCCGTGACTGGGCGGATCAGCGCTTCATTGCCCGCGATGTCACGACCGTGGATCTGAACGAGATCGCCAGATCCATGATGAGCAGGGGCGAAAAGATCAGCGCCGGCCATTGCTGGATGGTGCCCCGCGACGTCATGCTTTCGGAAATGACGGGCAGCATGCTGAGCGAAGATCAGACGTCGTTTTTTGTCGAGTCGCTCTCTTCGCGGCGCAGGTTTTCCCTGATCGACAGCTGGCTCTATGTGTTTCATTCCCAGGTGGCGTTTTTCGCGCTCGGCATCGTTTATGACGAGATCGAGACGCTCGCGGATATCGTGAACCCGGGCGGCGCGGACAGCCGCGCGGCATATCATTATGAAGATGCGTCCGGCTGTCATGCGTTTTCTCTGGAGGACTGGATCGGGGCTCTTACCTCTAAGGTGGGTCTGCATCCGTTTTTCAGCAGCAACAGCAATACATTCCTGGAGGTCTTCACGCATACGGTGGCTGTAGTGCCGGAGAAATTTCCGAACCTGGAGGTGATGCGCCAGGCGACCTTTAACATTCATCTCATGATCCCGTTCGACAACCCGATCACGGATAACTCCGAAGAAGACGTCCGGTTCGTCTATGCGAAGATCGACGAGGTTCATCATAACTACCGCTGGGCAACCTGCGTCACCAGTCAGACGATCTCCTATATCACGGCAGATCCCGAGATGGATCTGATGAGCGAGATGGAGAGTTCCGCGAAGGAGAGCCTCCCCATCGACATGCTGGCGCTTTACGAAAAATTCACCTGCCTGCATTACACGGATGCAATCACGTCCACGGATCTGCGTCATCTGAACCGGATCCAGAAGCTGAAGATGGAGATGCTGGAGTTTCAGGCTTACGGCACACTGGCGCCCGCGAATTTCTCGCGTTGGCATAACATCAAGAATATCTACGCTTCCCTGCTGGAAACGAACGGGATCCCGGAGGCGATCTCGGACGTGGATCATAAGATCAAGATCCTTTCCGAGCATCAGCGGGAACTGGAATCCCGCAGGGCCGGGATGCTGACGAATCTCATCACTGCCTTCGGTATCATTTCGATTCTGGCGTCCGTCCTGACGATCATCCAGATCCTGATCGGCGGAAATAATACGGTCTGGATCGCGCTGATCCTGACTGTAGTGATCATCTGCATGGTGTTTCTGCTGGCGCTGTTCCGGAGGAGGAGGTAAGGCGTATGGCTTCGAGCAGGGATTATCTGGAATTTGTGCTGGATCAGCTGTCATCATTGGACGACATTTCTTATAAGGCAATGATGGGAGAGTTCATCATCTATTATCAGGGGAAGATCGTCGGCGGGATCTATGACGACCGGTTTCTGGTGAAGCCGACGGAGTCGGCCCGGCGGATGATGCCGGACGCCCCGGCGGAACTGCCGTACGAGGGTGCGAAGGAGATGCTCCTGGTAGAGGATGTCGACGACCGGGAGTTTCTTTGCGGCCTG
>CAYLPO010000335.1:0-2237 GCA_964385575.1 uncultured Lachnospiraceae bacterium
TCACGCCGTAGGTAAAGACCCAGCTGTAGGTGCCCGCCACGGTGAACGCGGTGTTTGCCGCCGCGAAATCGTAGGGCATGATGGGGTCGCCCTTCCAGCTCGACACGAAATAATTCGTGATGCCGTAGCTCGTGAAGATGATCTGCAGCAGCATGGACATCACGCGGATCCGTCCGGTGAGGAACCAGAAGAAGCAGAAGATCGCATAGAAGATGGCAATGTTATAGCCCCAGGCATAGTAATCCAGGGTCGCCAGGTAGCCGTTCGCGGTCTCAAAGGTGATAAATGTCAGAAGCGGAGTCGCAAAAAGGAAGACGTACTTCGCGATCTTTCCGGCTTTCTCATAGCGCTTCTTCCACTTTTTGCTCAGGTCCGAGGGATCCAGGTCGAAGAAACCGAAAAACAGCAGAACGATGCCGCAGATGCCCAGAATGATCATGGCGCCGATGCGGTAATGGAAGAACGTGATCGACAGGCAGGACTGCTCCGCGCGCTCACTCATCTCATTATGGAAAGTCGGAAATATGCGGCCCCATTTTTCCGGCATCCGGTACAGGCGCAGCATGGGCGCCTCGGAGATGGACTCGGGCGTGTTCAGCGCATGGATCGTAAGCGTGTAGGTCTCGCCCTTCTGGAAATTCAGGTCAGCGACTTGAATGTTCACGGTCATGTTCTCGCCTTGCCCCTGCAGGCTGACATTGTCCCGGTACATGACGCGGCCTTCCGCGTTCGTGATGGACAGCTGGATGCTTCCGGACTGATCCCGGCAATTATCCAGGGTGAGGGACATCTCGCGGATGTCGCCGTGGATGGCGACGAAATCCTGCGTGGCGGTGCGGTCGTCCACGAGGCGGACCCATGAATAAGCATCCTCGCTGCCGTAGATGAGGCTCTCACCTGCGACCGAGGAGAAGTTTTTGATACAAAGAATGATCAGGAAAACGAAAAAACAGATAGAGAAGACCAGCGTGGCCTTTCCTTTCGCGACTTTTAAGCTCAATTTCGGATCCTTTCGGGGCGTTCTCTCACAACTTGTTTATTATACATAGTTTGGCTGTTTCTACCACAATAAAAAATGATTTTTTTCGAAAGAATACGGATTTGGAAGTTTCGAAGCCCGGTCACCCGTTCATCGTGTATACTATGCCTATGAACACGAAAGCACTTCACACCCTCGAATATGACAAGATCATCGCGCAGCTGGAAGAGTTCTGTCAGACTGCCGCGGGAAGAAAGCGGGCGGCATCGCTCCTGCCCATGGATGATGTCGACGACATCCGTGAGGCGCTGGACTTCGTGAGCGCCGCTAGGGACCGCGTCCGCCGAAACGGACGCCTGTCGCTGGGCGGAGCGCGCGATATTTCCGGGGCGCTCGCAGGCGCGCGGATCGCCGCGACGCTGACCATCCCCGAACTGCTGGACGTCGCATCGGTCCTGGAGACCGCGGAGAACGCGCGGTCGTACGGAAAGACCGGTGCATCGGGCAACGCCGGCGGCCGCGCAGGCCATGACGCATCCGCCCGCGGCGATGGCGACGACCGCGACGCACTTTGGCTCCACTTCGAACGGCTCGAGGGCGAGCCCTCGGTCTCCCGCGAGATCCGCCGCTGCCTGCTCTCAGACGACGAAGTGGCTAATGACGCGAGCCCTGGCCTGAAGACCGTCCGCCGCCAGCTGGCAAACAGCGAAGGCCAGATCCACACGCAGCTGAACCGCGTGCTGAACAGCTCACGCGACATGCTGCAGGATCCCATCGTCACCATGCGCGGCGGCCGCTACTGCCTGCCCGTGAAGGCGGAATATAAGGGCCGCTTCCCCGGCATGGTCCACGACCAGAGTTCCTCGGGCTCCACGTACTTTATCGAGCCCATGTCCGTCGTGAAGCTGAACAATGAGATCCGCGAACTCCAGATTCAGGAGCAGAAAGAGATCGAGAAGATCCTCGCGAAGCTCTCCGCCCTGGTCGCGGGCTGCACGGACATCCTGAAAGAGGACATGGAGGTCCTCTCCGACCTCGACTTCATCTTCGCGAAGGCCGCGTTTGCGGACGCGCTGGACGCCGAGGCGCCGAAGTTTAACGACCGCCGGTTCATTGACCTGAAGAATGCCCGTCACCCTCTGCTCTACCGGACCGAGGGGCTCTCACGGGCGGAAGCGCGGAAGAAAGTCGTCCCCATCAGCGTGCAGCTGGGCGGGGACCGCTTTATCCCTATCAAAAACCAAAAACGGAGTCGATC
>CAYLPO010000335.1:2247-2471 GCA_964385575.1 uncultured Lachnospiraceae bacterium
GGGGACTACGACCTGCTCGTGATCACCGGACCGAACACCGGCGGAAAGACCGTCTCCCTAAAAACCGTGGGACTGCTGTGCCTCATGGGGCAGGCGGGCCTGCACATTCCTGCGGACGACGGCTCCCAGCTGGGGCTGTTCACCGAGGTCTTCGCGGATATCGGCGACGCAGCAGGTCATTCATGGTCTGCAGCGGCAAGTAATATTTTCCATCCTGCATGATC
>CAYLPO010000336.1:0-2470 GCA_964385575.1 uncultured Lachnospiraceae bacterium
CAACATATCCGTTCGTTCTCCTTTACGCAGAAATCCCTGCTCATATCAATTTACAGAGCCCATGTTATCACATTCGTGTTAACACGTCAAAAACTCTTATCGCAATAAAACCGCGCATTTATCTCCGCACGAACTCCGTCCCCGCGATCCAGATCGAGTTCCCGCTCATGCTGAATGACGGACTCCACACCTGGTCTCCCAGGAAGTTATAGCGGATCGTGATCGTGCCGTCTCCGATGGTATAGGTGCCGTCGGCGTTGATGCCGAACGCCGACATGGTGATCGTTCCGTCATCGCGGAACGTGAACACCTGATTGAAGCCGTCCGTCGAGTAATACTCGCCGCTCGGAACGCGGTCGCCGGAATATGCGCTGCCTCCGTTTCCGCTGTCAGGTTGGCCGCCGTCCGGCTGGACGGACTGTCCGTCATCGGCAGGCTGACCGGCTGCTCCATCGTCCGCAGGCTGGCCTGCATTGTCCGACGGGTTCACCCGCTGCAGCGTGGTCACCGTACCGCCGTACGTGATCTGTACCAGGTTCGGATCCGACGCGTCCACGAGGAACGTCAGCGTTTCGGCGAAAATGTAACTCGTGCACTCCAGATACACCTGCCCGTCACGCTGGTACAGCACATAGGAATCGTTCGGACTGTAGAAATTGCAGGTGTCCTCGTCAAACCGTATGATCGCGCCCGGCTGCGCCTGGCCGAACCCGGTGTCGCCCACGCTCTGCCACGCGCCGACCAGTGAAAACTCGGTGTCCTCTCCGTAATGCGCACTGTCGTGATCGTAACCGCTGTCCGTTCCGGGACCTATGTTCGACGGCACCCCCTCGAGCATGCACTTTAAGTACGTCTGCAGAATGTGGTTTTGGACGGGATTGCCGCGGTCTCTGGAATAATACCATTCATGCCCGTACCGGGTGTACCCGAACGGAACATACGGAACCATGTCATAGGTATTAATGATATGGTGCATGTTTCCGTACTCCTGGACATTTCCCTCGGTCTGGCAATGCGGAGCCGCGAACGTATAGACGAAGATATTCTCCCGCGTACCGATCTCCTCCGTCATCTTCCCCAGAAGGCACGCCACGGCGCCGCCCAGACTGTGGCCGGTGATAAAGAAGACCGTGTTCTCAGCCGTCAGCGGTACCCCGTAATAATCGCTCAGCCCATCATAATAAGCGCGGAAAAAGCCGTTTACGCCCTCCGCCGGACGCAGGAACCCGTCGAGCTGGGAAAACGCGTCTGTGATCCAGTCTCCGGTGTCCGTGGTCCCGCGGACCGAGATGGAGACCAGCACCTTATCCTGACCGCCGATCGTGACGCGCTGGGAGGCCAGTACGAACGCCGGCATATTCACATTATCTTCGTTTCCGTCGTACCAGTAATGCTCCTGATGCCCGAAGCTGAGCTGGGCATAGCGCTCCTCACAGGCAGAATACCCCATCTCCGCGGCCTGGCTTAGGATGATGGCCGCCATGGCCAGATCATGACTGTACTCCGAAGCATTACGGTCGAACAGGTTCCATCCCCAGTTCAAATCTACCGTGGTCCGCTCATCGAAAGGCACACGGACGGAGTGCACGGCGCCCGGATCTTCCGCTTCGGGCGCAGCATCACTCACGGCAGGCTTATCCTGCCCGGGCGCAGCCGGCTGCGAAGCCGCAGGAGCGCTGTTCGCGCTGCCGCCGCAGGCCGACGCGAACAGACTGATGATCAGCACGAATACTACAATGGCCGTGATCTTTTTCATATAAACTGCACCCTCACCCCTGCCGGATCCGTCACGAAAAAGAAGCGCACCTCAGGGCTCACCTCCATGATGGGCGTCACCGGATAGCCCTTTCGGGACAACTCCGCGTGCAGCGTATCCACATCCTCCGTGTGGAAGCCCATCGACAGGAACTCATTCCCGGCGTTCTCCGCATCCGGGTTCTCCATGATCTCCACCTCGGTGTCACCCTCGGCGTTCGCCAGGAATGCCAGTCCGCGGCCGCCGAAATCCAGCTTCCGCATGATCTTCAGGCCCACGATCTCCTGATAAAAGCACAGTTCTTCCTCGAATACGCGCGTTTGGATGGTTACGTGACGCATTTTCATAATCTTACTCCTAACTTCATAAAACCTTCCGGACAATGCCCGGCTCTGCGATCTCCTCGCTCTTTATGCGTTTCAGTATCACATTCTTCCAGCTTACTCCGCGGCTCATCCGGTCCGATGTCCTCCAGACATCGACCATCTCGAACTCCTCATGCATCTGCCCCATCAGCTTCGCCAGATCTTCATCCCGGAGCAGCCGCACATAGCGGCCCTTCCGATCCATATAGCTGACGTCGGGCTCGATCCATGTGCCACAGCCCGGGCGAGCCTCCTCCGGCATCATGACGGCATCCTCCGGATCTTCCTTCATGGAAAAATACAATACACCGCCCGGAAGCAGACGTCCCGCGGCTGTGCGGAAGAACTC
>CAYLPO010000337.1:0-2468 GCA_964385575.1 uncultured Lachnospiraceae bacterium
TGCTATGGAGATGAAATACCCCCACCTGTTCGCACCGCTCGAAGTGCGGGGACGCATCCTGAAAAACCGCATCATGTCTGCCCCGAATATGCTGTTTCAGGTTGTGGACGGGCGCCCTACGGATCAATACGTGGGCTATCTGGAGCATAAGGCGAAGGGCGGCGCAGCCATCGTGAACCTGGGCGAGGTGCCCATCTGCGACGGCTCCACGCACACCCCGCCCATCAAACTGCTCGACAAAAACCGGAATATCTTCGGGGAAATGTCGGAGGCTATCCGTACTCACGGAGCGCTCGCGAGCGCCGAGCTGACGCACGGCGGCCGGAACGCGCGCACCTGGTATAACGACCGGAACCTGCTGGGCCCCGTGACCGAGATCACGCAGTACGGCGATGTCCCGATGCTCATCACCGCCATGACTGAGGCGGACATGGAGGATGTCGCGGAGGCGTATGCTTCGGCGGCGGAGTATTGCCTGGAGACGGGCTTTGATATGGCGCATGTCCACGCCGGGCACTCGTGGCTGTTCGCACAGTTCCTGTCCCCCATCATCAACACCCGGACCGATGAGTACGGCGGCAGCCTGGAGAATCGGATGCGCTTCCCGCTGATGTGCCTGAAGCGCATGCGTGAACGCGTGGGAAACCGGATGCTGATCACGATGCGCATCAGCGGCAGCGAGCGCGTCGAGGGCGGTTTCACACCCGAAGATATCGCGGAATTCCTGAGCCTGGCGCAGGAGTATGTGGATCTGGCGGAGATCACCACGGACGGCTGGATCTACAGCATGCCGAGCACGTATATGCCCTGGCAGCTGAACCGGGAATTCATTCGGCGTATCCGCGCGACCGGAAAGGTGCGCATTCCCATGTTCCTGCTGGGTTCCATCATGAGCGCGGAGATGGCAGAAGAGATCATTGCTTCGGGCGACGCGGACGGCGTGTCGCTTTCGCGCGCACTGATTGCAGACCCCTGCATGCCGAACAAGATCCGCGCGGGGCGCGAGGACGAGGTCATTCCGTGCCTGCGGTGCATGCGCTGCACCGACGGGGACAATGCCACGCGCTTCTTCCACTGCAGCGTGAACCCGGTGACTGCGCACGAGACGCGGATCGGTTTTCCGGAGGACAAGGGCCATGCGAAATATCCGAAAAAGGTCCTGGTCATCGGCGGCGGCCCCGGCGGCGTGATGGCTGCTTTGACCGCGGCGGAGCGCGGACATGATGTAACGCTGGTCGAGCGGAAAGGCAAGATCGGCGGAACGCTGCTCTACGCAGAGGACGATGAACTGAAACCGGATCTGCAGCGCTATGTGAAGTATCTGCAGACGACCGCGGCGAGCGGGAAGTTCCGCGTGCTGTTGAACACGGAGGCGACACCGGAATTCGTGGCGGAACAGAAGCCGGACCACATCATTGTAGCTACGGGTGCAAATCCGACGGTTCCTGCGGAGATCCCCGGCATTGCCCGCGCGCACGGTGTGCTGGACGTTTACTATCATCCGGAGCTTGCGGAAGGAGATGACATCGTGATCATCGGCGGCGGTCTTTCGGGCGTGGAAACTGCGGCGTGGCTCGCAGCGCGGGGCAAGCATGTGACCGTGCTGGAAGCGTTCACCTGCCTCGCGGGCGTCGGGACCAGCTACGCCTGGGGCGTGATGTATGCGGTCGACAAGTACGGTGTGACGCTGAAAGAACATGTGAACGTGAAAGAGATCACGGAGGATGCGGTAGTCTATGAAGAGGACGGCGCCAAGCGGCGCGTCCCGGCTTCGGCGGTCTTCTATGCAACCGGCATGAAGGCGGATCGCGGGCTCTACCTGCAGATCGCCCAGGCGGCACCGTTCGTGGACATCATCGGCGATGCGCGGATGCCTGCGCGGATCGGCGAGGCGACTGCGGAAGGGTATTTCGCGGCGCTGGATGTGGGGACATTCTGAGACGCTGCAAAGATGCGTGGGTACTTTAGGATATAAGGGGCCTTCGGGCCCCTTTTTTCAATTCAAATTTGTCTTTTTGGAAAACAGAAAAACAAATTTGTTAATTACAAACAAAAAACAAGTATCAGTTTGTGGCAATATTGAAAAATACATCAAAACGCGTTATAGTGCTTTTATCAGAATCCGGAAGAACCGGCAGGGAAACCCTGCCGAATGAGATTTGAAAAAGAAAGGGGAAGGACCATGTATCAATTCAGCCCGATCACCGACCGCGTAGCGGCCTACCGCGCGAAGATCCGCGACAGAGAGCTGACCTTCGATCTGAGCCGCGCGAAGATCGTCACCGAGAGCTACAAACGCCTCGGAAACACGATTCCCATCATTAAGAAGGCCATGACGCAGTATGACTATGCCTGCAAATGCGACCTCTACATCGGCGACGAGGAACTGATCGTCGGATCGAAGGGCTCGCAGCTGTTCTCGAGCGCACAGTACCCGGAGTGGGGCGAGTTCTCTCACAAGTCCTACT
>CAYLPO010000338.1:0-2460 GCA_964385575.1 uncultured Lachnospiraceae bacterium
ATTCCTGGCCAGTAATACCGTCACGAACGAATATTATCCCATGCTGGCGCGCAAACTCTTCAAGTTCGCCCGGGATGTCAGCGCGGATCTGGGGATCCATTTTTCGTTTATCAATCTCTCCGGCGGCATCGGGATCCCTTACTATCCGGATCAGGAGCCGAACGATATCCGCGCAATCGGCGAGGGAGTCCGGAAAGCGTATGAGGATATCCTCGTGCCTGCAGGGATGGGTGATGCTGCGATCTATACCGAGCTCGGACGATTCATGACAGGTCCCTACGGCTGCCTGGTCACGAAAGCCATTCATGAAAAGCACATTCACAAAGAGTATATCGGTGTGGATGCCTGTGCCGCGAACCTGATGCGCCCTGCCATGTACGGTGCGTATCACCACATTACCGTCATGGGAAAAGAGGACGCACCCTGCGACCATGTCTATGATGTAACCGGTGCGCTCTGCGAGAATAATGACAAGTTTGCCATCGACCGCAAGCTTCCGAAGATCGACATGGGAGATTATCTGGTCATCCATGACACGGGCGCGCACGGCTTTGCCATGGGTTATAACTATAATGGCAAGCTGCGGTCTTCCGAGCTTCTCCTGAAGACGGACGGCAGCGTTCAGATGATTCGCAGGGCGGAAACGCCGAAAGATTATTTCGCGACTTTTGATTATTGTGATATCCTTAAAGACATGAACTGGAATGCCTGATTCCGCAGCGAACAGGTTTTCGTATTCTTTTCAGAAGGGAGTTTTCCTTATGCAGTTAAACGGTTCTCAGATCATTGCCGAGATCCTGGTCGAGCAGGGCGTGGATACCGTCTTCGGCTATCCGGGCGGCGCGGTTCTGAATATCTATGATGCCCTCTATGATTACAGCGATAAGATCCAGCATGTGCTGACCGCTCACGAACAGGGCGCCTCGCATGCGGCCGACGGCTATGCGCGCGCGACCGGTAAGACCGGCGTCGTGATCGCCACCTCGGGCCCCGGTTCGACAAACATCGTGACCGGTCTGGCAACTGCTTATATGGACAGTGTCCCCGTGGTTGCCATTACGGGCAATGTCAGCACGAGTCAGATCGGCAAGGACAGCTTCCAGGAAGTGTTTACCGGCGGAATCACGATGTCCGTGACGAAGCATAATTCCGTCGTCCGTAAGATCGAAGACCTGGCGCCGACGCTGCGCCGCGCTTTCGAGATCGCACAGGAGGGGCGGAAAGGACCTGTTCTGGTCGATGTCCCGAAAAATATCACTGCGGCGGTAACGGAGTTTACTCCCATGGAAGTGAAACCGAAGGCATCCGTGCGGAAAACATATGAGAACCTGGAGGAGGTCGCCGAGCTGATCAATAAAGCGCATCGCCCCATGCTGTATTTCGGCGGCGGCGTGCGTCTCTCGGATTCCGGAGATGAGATCCGTGAGCTGGTCGAGAAAGCCGATATTCCCGCGGCGCATACCATGATGGCTGCAGGAGTTCTGGCTTACGGGGAGAGAAATGATCTCGGCATGATCGGCATGCATGGTTCTTACGCCTCGAACCGCGCGGCTTCCGAGGCAGATATCATTTTGGCGGTCGGAACGCGTTTCTCGGACCGCGTGGCGCTGAACCCGAAGGAATTCGGCGCACAGGGCCGGATCATCCACATCGATATCGACGCCAGTGAGATCGATAAAAACGTGAAGAGCTACACTTCGGTCATCGGAGACGCGAAGGATGTCCTGACGCAGCTTCTGCCGCTGATCCATGCGACCGAGCATCCGCAGTGGCACGAAGAGATCGAGAAGTGGAAGTCCATGGACTATTATCCGGAAGATTCCGGCGCGGAGATTTTACCGCACCAGGTCATCCGTATGATCTGTGACAAAGGCGGCGAGGACGCATACATCGTTACCGATGTCGGACAGCACCAGATGTGGGCAGCGCAGTATCTGCGCCGACTGCCGTCGGGTCATTTCCTGTCCAGCGGGGGCTTAGGAACCATGGGCTACGGCTACGGAGCCGCAATCGGCTGTAAGATGGGTATCCAAAATGACAGCCCGGTGTTCCATATTACCAGTGACGGATCGTTCCACATGAATATGAACGAGGCCTGTACCGCGGTCAGCTATAACGTTCCGGTCATCACGGTCATTATGAACAATCAGGTGCTGGGCATGGTGCGCCAGTGGCAGACAGCCTTTTATAACAAGCACTACATGGCCACGCAGCCCGAGCGCAAAACGGACTATGTCAAGGTCGCCGAAGGCTTCGGCGCAAAAGGATATCACTGTGAGACCATGGCGGAGTTTGAGGCGGCACTTGATGAGGCACTGAAGCAGACCGGTCCCGTCTGGATCGAGTGCAGGATCGACCGTGAGCAGCGAGTGCTCCCGATGATCCCTGCAGGCGGTACTGTCGATGATATCATGCTGGATTAAGGAGGCACGGTATGCAGAGATATTATATCAGCGTTAT
>CAYLPO010000339.1:0-2457 GCA_964385575.1 uncultured Lachnospiraceae bacterium
CGTGGGCGGAGTCGGCGGACACGTCGTCGAGGCGCTCGCACGCTCCGGCGTGGGTGCGCTGGACCTGATCGATAAGGACGTGGTCGACGTTTCGAACATTAACCGACAGATCATCGCGGCTGGATCGACCGTCGGGCAGCCGAAGGTCGACGTAGCCCGCGCGCGCGTCCTGGATATCAACCCGGACTGCCGCGTCACCGCGCACCGCTGCTTCTTCCTGCCCGAGACGCAGGCGGAGTTCGACTTTGCGCAGTACGACTACGTCGTCGACGCGATCGACACCGTGGCCGGAAAGCTTGCGCTGATCCTCGCGGCGAAGGCTGCGGGAACGCCGGTCATCAGCTCGATGGGCGCCGGGAACAAGCTCGACCCGACTCGTTTCGAGGTCGCCGACATCAGCGAGACTTCGGTCTGCCCGCTGGCGCGCGAGATGCGCCGCGAACTGAAGAAGCGCGGAGTGGAGCACGTAAAGGTCGTATATTCGAAGGAACCGCCGGTCGTGCCGCGGGAGGAGACTGAGGGCCATGCCGGAGCCGGCGGAGACGCCGCTGACGCGCCCCGCGTCCGTACCATGGGCAGCGTGGCGTTCGTCCCTTCGGTGGCCGGACTCATTATAGCGGGCGAGGTGGTGAAAGATCTGATCGCCGCCCCGGACGCGGACCGGAGATGACAGCTATGACCGCATCACTCAGAGAAACCGTTTTCGCATACTGCCTCGAGACCTACGGCACCGTGCCCGACAGTCCCTTCCCGAAGGATCCGCTGGATATGGTGCTGCGCCACGCGAACACGCGCAAATGGTACGGCCTGCTCTTCCCGGTCGAGCGCCGGAAGCTGCTGCCGCTGATGCGCACGGTACCCTGGGGCGCGTCCGTCGGAGCGGAAGAGGATCATGACCGCTGGGGCTTCGGGGACAGTACCGGCTTCGCGGGAACTGCCGGCTTTTCCGACTTCGGCGACAGCCTCGTCAGCCGCGGCCGCGCCGCGCACCTGCGCGATTATGAAGATGAGATGTTCGGGTGCGACGCGGACGACTTCGGACCGGGCGCGTCCGGCCCTGACGCGTTCGGTTTCGGCCCGGACGGCTTCGACCCCGACGAAAAGGTCGACGTGATCAACCTCAAGTGCGACCCCATCGCCGCACAGTCTCTCCACACGCGTCCCGGCATCATGCCGGCCTATCACATGAACCACACGCAGTGGATCACGGTCCTCCTCGACGGCACCGTGCCGCCCGGGGAGATCTTCCCGCTGATCGACATGAGCTACGAGCTCACCGCCTCGAAATCGAAGCGCCCGGCCGACGGCGGCCCGCGCGAGTGGCTGGTACCCTCGAACCCGAAGTTCTTCGACGTCATCGGAGCCTTCGAAGCGGAAGAGGAGATCGACTGGAAGCAGTCCAGCGCGGTCCATGTCGGCGACACGGTCTATCTCTACGTCGGCGCGCCGGTCTCGGCGATCCTGTACCGCTGCACCGCGACGAAAGTCAACATTCCGTTCTTCCACCAGGACGAGAACCTCACGATCCGGAAGCTCATGCGCATCCGCCGTGAGCACGTCTACGCCCGCGATGAGTTTCCGATCGCGCGCCTGCGCGACGAGTTCGAAGTGCGCTCCGTGCGCGGCCCGCGCGGGGTGCACGCGGAGCTGTCCGAGGAGCTGAAGAGGACGGCGGGCCTGTAACGGGTTGTTAAGGCGGCGCTTGTGCCCGGATCTCACGCATTATACGGATCCGCTATCCCGCACACCGCGTAATTCTTCACCGAATCCAGCAGGAAATGCATATTTTCCGGCTCATACACAGTCACCATTCCCCGCATCTCCGGCAGATCCGGACAGATCTCCGGAAACAGGTCCTGGCCGCCTTCCAGGATCTCCGGGTGATACGCCAGCGTCTTCCGGTCGTTCCAGATGGCGCTGTAGCACATGTCAGCCTCCACCATATCCTGGAACATGTGGCTGCCGTAGCTCAGTTCCGGCATGAATCCGGTCTTCGCGTCCGAGACCTCACAGATCTCCGCGAACCCAGAGATCTCCGCGAACCGCGTCGGCACACCCAGTTCCGGCGACGAAGTGCCGATGCGCCCTGGCGCCAGCAGCAGGAGATTTTTTCCCTGCCCGGCATAATGACGGTTGATCCGCCCGATTGCGTCTGCGACGCCGGCCTTCTGCATGTAAGGGAAATCCTTATACTTCTCGGGATCGATCCGGACCACTGCGTCCACCTTCCGCTTCTTCGAGGTGCCCATGGACGAATCTTCCACCTCAAACAGCACTTCGCTCAGCTTCAGATCCTCCGCGGAGAGCGCCTCGCCCTCGCCGCCGACGTAGAGCGGCCGGCACTGCAGGAGGTTCACCACGAACTCGCCGCTGCTGTCGAGATTGATTGCGTACTCGATATCCACCGGAGTCTCGTAAACACGGTCCAGAGTTTTCAGCAGATCCTGCATGAGTCCC
>CAYLPO010000340.1:0-2427 GCA_964385575.1 uncultured Lachnospiraceae bacterium
GTTCAAGCGCTCCTGCCTGCCGGACGGCCCGAAGGTCGGTTCCGTGGCAGTGTCGCCGCGCGGCGATCTGCGGATGCCTTCCGATGCCTCTTCGGCACTGTGGATGCGCGAAGTCGAGGAGCTGCAGTAACTGCACGCCGCAGCACCTCACGGACTTGGAGAACTGCCATGCCTCCGAAAAAGAAACCTTCTGACAGCGCGAACAGCCTGACGGTCCTGAACGGGGCCTTAAAGTCAGGCTCGTTCGCGAGCGTCTATCTGCTCTATGGCGCGGAAGATCACCTGAAAAAACTGTATGAAAAAAAGCTCATCGAGGCCATCAGCGGCGGAAATGAGCTCAATGTCACACGCCTCTCCGGTGAGACCGCGACCCCCGAACAGGTGATTGAGGGCGCGCAGATCCTTCCGTTTCTGGCAGAGAAACGGCTGATTGTGGTTGAGGACTCGGGTTGGTTTTCGGAGAAATCGCCGGATGCGCTCGCGGAATTCATCGCGGAGCTTCCGGATACGGCCTGTCTGATCTTCGTCGAGAAGGCCGCAGCGAAAAATAATAAACTCTACAAGGCGTGCGCGAAAGCAGGCGCCGCCCTCGAGCTCGGCGAACAGGGTGAGGACGCGCTCGTGACCTGGATTGCCCGGAAGCTGAAAGCCGCCGGAAAGAACATCCGCCAGACGACCGTCGAGCGGATCCTCTCCTGCTGCGGCACGGACATGAACCGCTTAACACAGGAGCTCGACAAACTGTCTGCTTACGTCGGGGAACGGACAGTCGTGGAGGACGCGGATGTCGATGCGGTCTGCATAAAGACCATCTCTGCCTATGTATTTGATATGACGGATGCCATGATCGCGGGGCAGAAAGAGCGCGCATTCGGAATCTTTTTCGATCTGCTGTCCATGAAAGAAGCACCCCAGAAGATCATCATCACCATCGGGAAACAGTTTGCCAGACTGGCGGAAGTCGCCTTCTGCATGGAGGAAGGCATGGGCCGCGACCAAATCGCGGCGGAGCTGGACATTCAGGGCTGGCTGGCCGGAAAGCTCATGCGCCAGGCCGGCGGCGGCCACGCGCGTTTCCTGCGCGCCGTGGAGCTGTCCGTGCAGGCGGCTGAGGACATCGTGACCGGCCGGATGGAGGAACAGCTGGCGTGCGAGACCTTGATCGCGGAGGCGTGATCGCCGAAGCTGATCCGTTTTCCTCCGTGCAGCCAGGTCCTCTCAGCGATGCCCCCGCGCGTACGCCTCCCATTTTCCGCTCGCATATCTGGAAACGAAACAAATGATGCGGCAGACCCAGTCAATGACCATAGCGATCCATACGCCGACCGCACCCATCCCCATCCGCACACAGAGCACATAAGACAGCCCCACACGGAACACGAACATCGACGCGATCGAGGCGATCATCGTGAAGCGAACGTCGTTCGCAGAGCGCAGCATGTTCGGAAACACGAACGCCAGCGGCCACATGAAAATGGCGCAGACCTCGTGGATCATGATCAGTTTCCAGGACAGCGCGGCCGCTTCCGCGCTCATCGAATAGAGCCGCAGGATCAGCGGCAGGATCAGAATGATCAGCACATTGCCCGCGCCCTGCAGCAGCGCGTCCCAGCGCGTAAGTTTCTTCGCATAATGCCGCACCTGGCCCATATCACCGGTACCGACGCAGCGTCCGATCACCGTGACCATCGCGAAGGAGAAGGCGTTTCCCACGATACACCCGATCCCGTCCCAGTTGTTCGCGACCGCGTTCGCTGTGATCTGCACGGTCCCGAACGTCGAGATCATACTGACGACGATGATGCGCCCAAGCTGAAAAATGCTGTTCTCGACCGCCGACGGGATGCCAATGTAGAGGATGTGTTTCGTCGCGTTCGGATGCCCGAAGAACATATCTTTTGCGTGGATCCGCAGCGGATTTTTCCGGCCCGCCATCAGGACAATGATGACTCCCGCCCCGACCACGCGGCTGATCAGCGTCGGGACCGCCACACCCGCGACGCCCATATGCAGGTAGTAGATGCAGAAGGCATTTCCCACGACATTGATCAGGTTCATCAAAACGCTGGTCTTCATCGAGACTGCGCTGTTCCCCAGCGACCGAAACAGAGCCGAGCCCGCGTTATAGACCGCCAGGAACGGATACGAGATCAGCGTGATCACAAAATACAGCAGACAGGCCTCGCGCACCTCCTGCGTGATCGAACCGAAGAACAGAGAAATGATCTGGCCGCGCAGGAACAGACACAGCACCATAAGGCCTATGCCGGCGATCAGGCAAAGGCCGAGCATCCGGGAAGCGCGCATCTCCGCGCGCCTGTGGTCCTTCGCTCCCAGCGCCTGACTCACCACGACGGCGCCGCCGGTCGCAAAGGCTGCGAGGAGGTTAAACAGCAGGACATTGATCATGTCGACCAGCGAAACGCC
>CAYLPO010000341.1:0-2412 GCA_964385575.1 uncultured Lachnospiraceae bacterium
GGACCTTCCAGTTCCTCCATCAGGCCGTCGAATACCTGCTTCAGTCTTCCGAATATCTTTACTTTATTGCCGCACTTTTCCTCGATCAGTCTGTAATAGGCATCCGCGGCGCCTCCCCTGAAAATCATTTCCCACTTCTCCAGGTCATCACTCATTGAATGATAGTGATGAGGCTTCCTGAAATCCATAAGAAACGCTTCATTTTCATTGACGACAGTCACCTTGCCGTTATAATCAAATTCCATTTTTCCGCGTATGACGAAAATACAGGAAAAATAATCGAGATAATCGCGATTTACCGAATAGCGCCTGTCGCAGATATAAAGATTACTCCACACCACGTAGAACAGGTTCTGAATGGCAAATTCTTCCGGTGTGTGAAAAGCAGACCCCCGCTTCTCAAGGATTCCCTTTTCGTTGTAGATCCGGATCCTCTCATGGATTTCCTCGTTCATGGCCTCTCCTTAAAACACCCGCCGCGGGGGTGTTGTCTCCAGGCTTGACCCCTCTCCGACTTAATTCTTTTCGATATTCTTTCTCATGTCAAGAACTACGGAGATAATAATGATCAGACCTTTTACAATCTGCTGCCAGTAAGCGTTGACACCGACGAGAACCATGATGTTCTTCACTACGCCGAGGATCAGGATACCGGCGATGACGCCGCTGATTTTGCAGACGCCGCCGCTGTGGGAGGTGCCGCCGACCGTCGCAGCCGCGATGGCATCCAGCTCATAATTGAGACCCGCCGAAGAGTTGCCCGCACCTGATCTGGCTGCCAGAAGGACACCGCCGACACCGGCGCAGAGCGCGGACCAGAAGTAAACCCTGACAAGATTCTTTTCGACGTTGATGCCGGCCACTCTCGCCGCCACATCATTGCCGCCGATGGCGTATACGCTTTTGCCGAAGCGAGTCTGCGTCAGCATGAATCCTGAGATTGATACGAAGATAATGAAAATAAGGACGATGACGGGGAATACGCCTCCGATGCTTCCCTGTCCCAGAACCTTCAGGCTGGGCTTCAGCTCGGGGATCGGGTAGGCATTTGTATACAGCTGGGCGGCCGCGCGGCAGATCAGCTGCGTGCCGAGTGTTGCGATAAAGGGCGGAATTTTTGTGTAGGCGATAATCGCGCCGTTGATCAGACCGAACAGTGACGCGACGCCGACCGCGATAATGACCGCAAGCGGAACCGGGATATTCAGTCCCTTATAAAAAGCGCCCGAATAGTCCGGAGACTGCGCAAGACTTGCCACGATGACAGAGGAAAGCGCAACCAGGGATCCTGCCGACAGGTCAATACCTTTAGAAAGAATACACCACATAATACCGACCGCAAGAATGCCGATGATTGATTCCGTCATCAGGACGCTGGTCAGATTGCTGTAGGTCAGGAAATTTTTCGACAGAATGGAAGCAATGATGAAAATTCCGAGAAAAATCACCCAGATGCTGTTGTCCTTCATTTTTTTCATAGCTGAGCTTTTTGTATTCATAGTGATCCCTTTCCTCCTTATGCTCCGGATGCGAGCTTCATAATCGTTTCCTGATCAAATTCTTTTCTGTCCAGCACGCCGGTGATTTCACCCTCATGCATGACGATAATTCTGTCTGACATGCCCATAACCTCCGGCATCTCGGAAGAAATCATGATAATCGCCTTGCCCTGCCCGGCAAGACCGGTTATCAGGGAATGAATCTCCGACTTGGCGCCGACGTCGATTCCTCTTGTGGGTTCGTCCACGATGATCACGTCCGGATCCGTCAGCAGACATCTGGCGACCAGAACTTTCTGCTGATTGCCGCCCGAGAGATTCTTGATCAGCTCCTGGTTATTCGGTGTCTTTACGCGCAGCTTGGCGACATATTCGTCCACATCCTCTTTGATCTTCCTGTGGTTGAGGGGTGTCGAATAGGCTTTGAGGTTGGAAAGGATCGTGTTATCGGTAATATCCCTGATTCCGACGATCCCCTTCCCGCGGCGGTCCTCCGTCAGAAGACTGATGCCCTTGGAAATCGCATCAACGGGATCCTTGATTTTGACGGTCTGCCCTTTGAGCGTCACGGTTCCGCTGGTGATATGCCGAAGGCCGAAGATCGCCTCCATGGTCTCGGAGCGCCCGGCCCCCACAAGTCCCGCGAAGCCGAGAATCTCGCCCTTGTGAAGTTCAAAGGAAACATTCTTCACCTGCCTGCCGGCATTGATCTTGTCCACCTTCAGAATGGTCTCCCCGATCTCACAGTCCACCTTCGGGAACATATCCGTGACCTCGCGGCCGACCATCTGTTTGACCAGCACATCCATGGTGATCTCGGAAACCTTGTTGGTGGCGATATATTTGCCGTCGCGGTAGAAGATTCCACACTGCAGCTATCTTTGAAGGAACTATCACTTGCCAAATTTTGTAC
>CAYLPO010000342.1:0-2395 GCA_964385575.1 uncultured Lachnospiraceae bacterium
ATCAGTGCATGATGCCATCGCCGCAAAGTCCGTCTTCCGATTCGTGGTCGTCGCAAAATAGTGCTCGTTCACAAAGAATTTCTGCAGTTCGCGAACCATGCCGAGCGCACCGTTATTGAACACGATCACCGTCACGGGGATATTCTCCGTCACCGCAGTGCCAAGCTCCATCATATTCATGGCAAAGCTGCCGTCGCCGGTGAACAGGATGCTGCGCTTTCCGGTCGCCACTGAGGCTCCGTTTGCAGCGCCCATGCCGAAGCCCATGGTTCCGAAGCCTCCGCTGGTCAGGAACGTCCGGGGCTTCCGGAAGTGATACCGCTGGGCCACCCACATCTGGTGTTCGCCGACGTCTGTGACGATCGGTGTATCGTCCGGAACGAGCTCACAGACCGTATCGATGACTTCATACGGCGTCAGCTCGCCGGAAAAGTAAGGCTCATGCTTCTTCCCGTAGGCTTTCATCTGTTCGATCTCGGCCTTCCAGGACGGCTTCTGAGAGCCCTGCACTTTCGCAAGGATCATCTTCAGGATCTCGTTTGCGTCGCCGATCAGCTCGACATCGCTGTCCACGTTTTTATTGATCTCCGCGGGATCCACATCGATGTGAACGATCCGCGCACGGCTCGCATACTTCTCTTTATTTCCTACCGAGCGGTCCGAAAACCGCGCGCCGACAGCTACATACAGATCCGCCTCGGAGATCGCTTTCGTCGAGGCATAATGACCATGCATACCGCTCATGCCCAGATATCCCTCGGTGTCGCACGGGACTGCTGCCACGCCCATCAGGCTGGTCGAGATCGGGGCATCCAGAGCCTTCGCCAGCTTCACGATGCTCTCCTGCGCACCCGAAGGGATGGCGCCGCCGCCCACGTAGATGATGGGGCGTCTGCTCTCTTCCATGAGACGGACCGCTTCCTCGATCTCCTCTTCCGTACAGCAGACATTCGGCGTATACTGCTGCTTCTGCGCCGGAACGAACTCGCACCTGGCCTGCTGGACATCCTTGGGAATGTCGATCAGAACGGGGCCCGGACGTCCTTCCTGTGCCAGATAGAACGCCTCACGAATCGTATCCGCCAGTTCCTCGACCTTCTCTACGCGGTAGCTGTGCTTCACGATTCCCATGGTGGTTCCCATGATATCGACTTCCTGGAAATTATCCTGGCCCATGACGCTGATCGGGACATTGCCCGTAAGCACCACGAGGGGAATCGAATCCATGTAAGCCGTCGCAATGCCCGTCACGGTGTTCGTCGCACCGGGGCCGGATGTGGCCAGCATGACGCCGGTCTTTCCGGTCGCGCGGGAGTAGCCGTCTGCGGCGTGCGTACCGCCCTGCTCATGCGAGCAAAGGATGTGGCGGATCCGGTCCCTGTTCAGATAAAGCTGGTCATACAGATCATTCACGGTACCGCCCGGGTAGCCGAAAATGACCTCCACGCCCTGCTCGATCAGTGTTTCAATCGCGATATTCGCTCCTGTCATCAGCATGTAGTTCTCCTTGCTTTCGCCTGATCGTCGTACGGACCGATCATCAGGTCTTTTCATTCGGTCAGTCCACCTTGATCTCACGGATCCAGCCTTCCGGGGCCTCGATACGGCCCATCTGGATGCCGGTCAATGTGTCGTAAAGCTCCTTCATCTTCGGTCCGATGGTATCCATACCGCTCGGGATCAGGATCTCATGTCCGTGGTCCACGATCTTTCCGACCGGACTGATGACCGCTGCCGTACCGCACAGGCCGACTTCGACCATATCCGGCATTTCGCTGAAGAAGACTTCCCGCTGCTCGACCTTCATACCCAGATAATGCTCTGCCACATACATGATGGAGCGGCGGGTGATGGACGGCAGGATCGAGTCCGACTTCGGCGTGACCAGCGTGCCGTCCTTCGTAATGAAGATGAAGTTCGCGCCGCCGGTCTCCTCGACCTTCGTGCGGGTCTGCGGATCCAGATACATGTTTTCGGCAAATCCGTTCGCATGCGCGACCATGCCGGGGTACAGGCTCATGGCGTAATTTAGGCCGGCTTTGATGTTTCCGGTGCCGTGGGGAGCCGCGCGGTCATAATCACTGACGCAGATCGTGACGGGTTTCACGCCGCCCTTGAAATAAGCACCGACCGGCGTTGCAAAAACACGGAAGATATACTCCTCGGAAGGCTTTACACCGATCACGATGCCGGAACCGATCATAAACGGACGGAGGTAAAGCGTCGCGCCGGTCCCGTACGGCGGAACATAAGCCGCGTTGGCGCGGACGACCTGCTCGACCGCTTCCACAAACCGGCCTTCCGGCAGCTTCGGCATGCACAGTCTTTCACAGCTGTCCGCCATGCGCTTTTCGTTCAGATCCGGACGGAAAACGACAATCCGGCCATCTTCAGT
>CAYLPO010000343.1:0-2391 GCA_964385575.1 uncultured Lachnospiraceae bacterium
ATATATAAATCACTGACTTTTTGTTTTCTTACTATCTCTATAAAAGTATTCTTAAATACCCTTCCGGGCTCGCCGCGAACTTCTCGACCGCGACCCGCCCGTTCTCCGCGACATCGACATCCATCTCGCGCATACCGAGCATCATGACGATGATCTCGGCATTGATCACCATATCCTCCGCGAGCAGGATATGCCGTCCTTTCAGGTCCGCACGCTCGCGCACCAGATTCATGTTCTTCCGGCGGAACGCCTCGCGGAATTCATCCATGACCGTAGCCGCGAACAGCGGTTTCGGCACGAAGCTGTCCACGCCGGCGCTGCGGGCCTCCTCCTCGATGTCATCCCAGTTATACGACGTCAGGATGATGATCGGCGTCTCATGCCCCACGATCTCCCGGATCGCCCGCGTCGTCGCGACACCGTCCATCTCCGGCATCTTCCAGTCGACCAGGATCAGGTCATAGGCCTCCATGCGCGCATGCCGGACGCGCACCATCTTCAGCGCCTCCGTACCCGACTCTGCCGTCTCGCAGCTGATACCGACCTGCCCCAAAATGATCCGTGCGTGTTCGCAGGCGACCGGGTCATCATCGACGACCAGGACGCTCATCTCATGCGGCTGCAGCCCCTGCAATCCTTCTTCACCGAACTCATCCTGTCCCGCGGCTTCTGCCAGTGTCACGGTCACGGTAAATTTCGTTCCTGCGCCCTTTTCGCTCTCGACCTCGATGTGGCCGTTCATCATCTCGACGATGCGCTTCGTGATCGGCATTCCCAGCCCGGTACTGCCGTAATGGCTGGTGGCCGTAGAATCTTCCTGGCTGAACGTTTCAAAAAGACGCGGCAGATACTCCCTGCTCATGCCGATGCCCGTATCTGTCATCGTGAACCGCAGTGTGACCCGATGTTCATATCGCACGGTCTCCTCGACCGTAAACAGGATGTTTCCGCCCTCGGGCGTGAACTTCACGGCATTGCCCAGAATATTGATCATGATCTGCCGCAGCTTCATGTCATCGCCGATATAGCGGTCGTCGACACGCCCCACAATGCGGCACTCATAATGCAGGTTCTTCTCGCGGCATTGCCCGCTGATGATGGTATTGACCTGTTCAAGCGCCTTAGAGAACGAAAACTCCTCGCTCTTGATGACCATGCGCCCGGATTCGATCCGGGACATGTCCAGAATGTCGTTAATAATATTCAGCAGATGATGCGCAGACGTGCCCATCTTCTCCAGATACTCCCTCGTCTTCGGCGGGGTCTCCGGGTCGTTCAGGGCAATGTTATTCAGGCCGATGATCGCATTCATCGGCGTGCGAATTTCATGGCTCATATTCGAGAGGAACGCGGTCTTCGCGCGGTTCGCCTGTTCGGCCGCATCCAGCGCGTCGCGCAGCGCCTCGCCCCGCTCCAGGTTCTTCCGGGTCTCCGCATCCACGTCCGTGAAGCAGGCGCCGACCGCATGGACCAGGTGATCGTCCCGGTCCTCAGGATGGCGCACACCCGCGAAGCGGACCATCTCGTAGGTCTCCTTCCCGTGGCGGCTGACCATGTACCGGTAGGAAATGACCCGCTGCTCCTTCAGGCCCGCGCGGATCGAATCGGGCTGGATAAAGCGCAGAAATTCCTCGCGGTAGGCGTCCGTGATATAGCGGTTCGCATAGGCCGTGACAGCTGCCAGATAGGGAAACTCCTCGCCGACCGCAAATCCGTCATCGATGTCTCCGTGCGACTGATAGCAGACGCCCCAGTCCTTATCCAGTTCCAGATAGTAGACGCTCCAGTAATCCGAAGACAGCGCCGTGATCAGCTGTGCCTGCTGATTTCGGCCAGCCTGCTGCTCGAGCAGCTGCTCCTGCAGCTGCTCCTGCAGCGTCAGGTGCTGCTGCAGTTCCTCCTGCTTTGCCTGCATTTCGGCCTCACGTGCCTTGATCTCGGAGATCATCGTGACGTCGACGCACAGGCCCAGCATACAGAGCCGCCCGGACGAATCCGTGAACTTCTGCTTTGTGGTCTGGAAATGTCTGGGATTTCCCGCCGCATCGGGCACATCCTCGAAAAAGATGTACGGCTCATCCATCGACAGTGTCTTCCGGTCGTCCTCCACGAAATGCGCGGCCGTGACCGGATCGAAGATCTCGAAATCCGTCAGGCCCACGACGCCCTCGGGCGACTCTTTATGCGCGTACTCCGCGAAAGGCTGGTTACACGCCAGATAGACCCCTGTCTCCGCGTCCTTCGAGAACGTCAGAGCCGGAATGTGGTTCAGCAGGGACGCTGCCGCAAGGGCATCACGCTCATTCGCCATGTCGTATACTCCTCTCAACATGGTCATCCCAGAGGGATCTCCACGACCTCCGCCATCTTCGTGAGGCAGGTCTCGATCTG
>CAYLPO010000344.1:0-2387 GCA_964385575.1 uncultured Lachnospiraceae bacterium
TGGTGCCTGACGGTCTCCGAAGAGATAATTTGCTGCATCTTCTGCAACATCTGATCGAAACAAAAAGGACATCTTCCGAAACGGGAGATGTCTTTTTTTTACGGACCTTACTATAATGAGTCCGGGAGGACTCTGCCATGATCCTGAACACCGGCAACCGCACCGACATCCCCGCCTTCTACGCGGAGTGGTTTTTCAACCGCCTCCGGGAGGGCTTTGTCTGTGCGCGCAGCCCCTATAACCCGGAACTGGTCATGCGTTTCCGGCTGGATCCGGCGGTGGTCGATGTGATCTCGTTCTGCACGAAGAATCCCGCGCACATGCTGGAAATCCTGGAGCGGGACCCGGGAGCGGCTGCTGCGCTGGATCGGTTCCGGCAGTTTTGGTCGGTGACCATTACGCCTTACGGCCCGGACATCGAGCCGGGCGTTCCGGACCGGTTCGTGGTCATGGACAGCTTCCGCGAGCTGGCGCGCCGGGTCGGCCCCGCGCGGATGGCCTGGCGTTATGACCCGGTCTTCCTCTCGGAGGAGTATCCGCCGGAGTTTCATCTGCGGGCTTTCGAGGAAATGGCTGCGTATCTGGAAGGCACCACGGAGTTGGTGGTGGTCAGCTTCATTGACCTTTATGAAAAAACGAAGCGGAATTTCCCGGAGGCCTGCCCGGTGCAGCGCGCCGACCGGCTGGCTCTGGGCGAGGCATTCTGCGCGTCCGCCCGCCGGCACGGAATGCGGCTGCACACCTGCCTGGAGGGGGATGAGCTCGCACGCTTCGGCGCGGACACCACGGGCTGCTTGACGAAAGAAGTGCTGGAGCGGGCGCTGGGCGAGGAACTGCGGGTCCCCGCGGGGGCGGCTGCCGCGCGCGAAGGCTGTCGCTGCGTGCTGGGAAGCGACATCGGCGTTTATAATACCTGCAGACATTTCTGCCGGTATTGCTATGCGAATTATGACCGAGCTTCGGTGTTGGCGAATTCGGCACGACACGATCCTGCGTCGCCGCTCTTGATCGGGGAGATCGGCCCGGATGACGAGGTACGTGACGCGAGGCAGGAGAGCTGGCTGACGGGGCAGAGGAAGCTGGCGATTTTGTGACTGACGGGCTCGGCAGGGCGGATTTGCCGGGGCGGGCCCGGAACCTTTCGATGAGACTGGATCAGATTATGTCAGATATGATATTTACGATCATACAATGGACCTGGGGCTTCCCGCAGACCGCGGCCGGCGCGGTCCTCTTCCTGCGCCATCGGAACCGGCTGGGCGTGCGGCACTTCCGCTGGCACGGCGCCAGCGTGACGGTCTGGAAGAGTCCGGCCAGCGTGTCCCTCGGGAAGTTCATCTTCCTGACGGATGATCCGCTATATTACTATCCGCATCTGCGGGGAAAGATCTCGCGCGACGAGGCACTGAAACAGCTGCTGGTGCATGAGTACGGGCACACGATTCAGTCGCTGGCCCTGGGACCGCTTTATCTGTTTGCAGTCGGTCTGCCGTCCATGCTCTGGAGCCGCCTGCCCCGCATGCAGAAGCGCCGGCGCGAGCGGAAGATCTCGTATTATTCCGCGCCGTTTGAGCGCGGGGCAAACCGGCTGGGCGAGATCGTGACCGGTGAGAAGTCGATCGGGGAGCAGATCTAGGCGAATCAAAGCGGTGATGCGGGATAATATAGGAATTAGTAACAATTTTCCTGCGGCCGGGGACTGACGCTGGCCGCAGGAGATGATATAATAACAGCGTTATTCAATCGAGATATCTCGAGTTGACGATAAAGTTCAGGCAGGTGCACGTATGAATCGCAGACGCAGAAGAAAAAGGATCAGAGTTGGCAGGATCGTTCTTATTCTGGCTTTGATCGTTGCTGTAGGAGTTGTTGCCAAAGTGGCATACGGCGCTTCTGCGAACCGCGCAAACCGAACAGCACCAAACGGGGAACCTGCCGAATCGGCTGAAGAGCTGCGGACAGAAACGGTGTCTGGCGTGGTCGGAATCCGGCCCGGCGCACAGACTGCGGCGGGTCCCGAAGACGGGCGTGAGGACGGACAGGTCTTTCTGCGGCCGGCACCGCAGGAGACGCAGGGGGAAACCGGTTCCGAATGGCCGGATGAACCAGGTCTGGCGGTCGGGCCTGCCGAGACGGAACCTCCCGCACCTGCAATCGATCCCTCGCAGCCCATGGTCGCATTAACCTTTGATGACGGCCCCAGCGCGACGCTCACGCCCAGACTTCTGGATATTCTTCGCGATAACGGTGTCCATGCGACGTTCTTTGTCGTCGGTTATAACCTGGATGGGAATGAAGCGATCCTTCAGCGCGCGGTCGCCGAAGGGCATGAGATCGGGAATCACACCATGAATCATGCGCATCTTCGTTCGCTGGGCAGCGCTGAG
>CAYLPO010000345.1:0-2350 GCA_964385575.1 uncultured Lachnospiraceae bacterium
GATGATCGGGATCGATAAGGACCGTATCTTCCGCTTCGGAAAAGAGGATAATTTCTGGGAGCATGGTTCCGGCCCCTGCGGTCCGTGCTCGGAAGTTTATTACGACCGCGGCGAGCAGTACGGCTGCGGACGCCCGGAGTGCACCGTGGGCTGCGACTGCGACCGCTACATGGAGATCTGGAATAACGTCTTCACGCAGTTCGACGGCGACGGCCACGGAAATTATACCGAGCTTGAGAATAAGAATATCGACACCGGTATGGGCCTGGAACGGCTCGCGGTCGTCGTACAGGACGTGGATTCCATCTTTAACGTTGACACGATCCGCGCTCTGCTCGACCGTGTGGCTGAACTGGCTCATACGGAGTACGGCCGAGATGAGAAGACGGATATTTCTCTGCGCCTGATCACAGACCACATTCGTTCCTGCACCTTTATGATCTCGGACGGCATCACGCCCTCGAATGCGGGTCGCGGCTATGTCCTGCGAAGACTGCTGCGCCGCGCTGCCAGACACGGGAAGGCCATCGGCATTGACGGCCTGTTCCTCGCAAACCTCTGCGACACCGTGATCGAGGGTTCCAAGGACGGTTATCCGGAGCTGTTCGAGAAGCGCGAGATGATCCGCAAGACCCTGACCGAGGAAGAGGAGCGTTTCGCGAAGACCATCGACCAGGGACTGGCCATTCTGGAAGGAATGATCGCGGATCTGCAGGCTTCCGGAAAGACCGAACTCTCCGGTGCTGACAGCTTCAAGCTGTATGACACTTACGGCTTTCCGCTGGATCTTACCGCGGATGTGCTTGAAGAGCGTGGCCTGACTTACGATGCAGACGGCTTTACCGCATGCATGGAAGAGCAGCGTCAGAAAGCGCGCGCGGCGCGTAAGACCACGAACTACATGGGCGCGGATGAGACCGTCTATCAGCAGATCGATCCCGCGCTGACCTCGGAGTTTGTCGGTTACGACCGTTTGACCTGTGATTCGGAGATCACGGTCCTTTGCAATGAAGAGAGCATCGTTGACGCGCTCGCCGACGGAGATATCGGGACCATCCTTACGAAGCAGTCCCCGTTTTATGCGACCATGGGCGGCCAGAAGAATGATATCGGTGTGATCGAGAACGCAAACGGGCGTTTCGAAGTCCTGGATGTGATCAAGCTCCAGGGGGACAAGTTCGGCCATGTCGGCCGCATGGTCTCCGGCATGTTCACAACCGGTGAGACGGTCACGCTGAAGGTGGATGAAGCCAACCGCCGTGCGACCGAGAAGAACCACAGTGCCACGCATCTGCTGCAGAAAGCGCTGCGGAACGTGCTTGGCACGCATGTCGAGCAGGCAGGCTCTTATGTCGGTCCCGACCGTCTGCGTTTTGACTTCACGCACGCACAGGCCATGACGGCTGAAGAGCTTGCGGAAGTCACGAGACAGGTGAATGCGGATATTAACGCTGATTACGCTGCTGATACGCGAATCATGTCGATCGATGAGGCGAAGAAAACCGGTGCCATGGCACTATTCGGCGAGAAATACGGTGACGAAGTCCGCGTCGTAAAGATGGGAGATTCCGTGGAACTCTGCGGCGGTACGCATGTGGCCCGTACCGGGAATATTACTGTCTTTAAGATCCTTTCGGAAAGCGGTATTGCCGCCGGCGTCCGCAGAATCGAAGCCCTGACCGGAAACGGTGTGCTGGATTATTATCAGACTCTGGAAGAAGAACTGAACGAAGCAGCTCAGACCGCAAAGACCGCTCCCGCAGACCTGTCAAAGCGTATTCGTTCCATGCAGGCTGAGATCAAGGCGCTTCAGAATGAGAATGAAAAGCTGAAGGAAGAAGCCGCCAAGAGCAGCCTGGGCGATGTCTCTGATAAGGCAGTGGAAGTGAACGGCTTCCGAGTCCTCTGCGCGGAGATCCCCGGAAGTGACATGAATGCCCTGCGGAACCTTTCCGATGAGCTGAAAGAGAAGCTGGGCGACTGCGTGATCGTTCTGGCTTCTGCGGCGGACGGAAAGGTCAGCCTTCTGACTTCCGCTTCGGATGCTGCGGTAAAGAAAGGCGCCCATGCCGGTAATATCATTAAGGCCATTGCACCGAAAGTCGGCGGTGGCGGCGGCGGTCGCCCGAACATGGCCCAGGCCGGCGGCAAGGATCCGGCCGGTATTCCGGATGCCCTGGCACAGGCGTTGGAAGAGATAAAATCCGTGCTTGACTAAACCGCTTCGTTTGAGTAAAATGACTGAGTGCGTGTTTCGTGACCCCTGTTTCGTGACACGACGCCATTCCACTTATGGAAGGGAGGGTAGGAAATGTCTAACGTCATCGTGAAAGAGAACGAGACTCTCGAC
>CAYLPO010000346.1:0-2328 GCA_964385575.1 uncultured Lachnospiraceae bacterium
GGCGACGGGTTGAAGAGCAGTTCCGGCGGAGCGATGAAGGCAGCTCTCGCCAGAGTGACGACGAGACCCGTGATGGGATTTCTGCTCGGAGTCCTCGTAACCTGTATGATCCAGAGCTCAACGGCGACCATTGTTCTCACTGTGGGACTTGTGGGAGCCGGGTTCCTGACTTTTAAACAGTCGGTGGGCATCGTGTTCGGCGCCAATGTTGGAACGGCGATCACGGCACAGATCATCCGACTGATGGATGTCGACGCCGGAGCCGACAGTATCATGAATTTCTTTAAATCCGACAACCTGGCTTCCGTCGCACTCATTATCGGCATCATCCTGATCATGTTTGTGGGAAATAGAAAGAGGGGCGCAGCGACGGCCGGAACGATCCTGATGGGGATTCGGCGTGCTCTTCATGGGCCTCATGAACATGAGTACCGCCGTCAGCGGTATGGGGGACAAACTCAGCAGCTTCCTTGTCTCCTTTGAAAACAATTATTTCCTCGGATTTCTTGCGGGCGTGGGCGTGACCGGCATCATCCAGAGCTCATCCGCCGTCGTCGGCATCATCCAGACCATTGCCAGCTCGGTGGGAGTGACCTTCTGCGGGATCTTCACCGTGATCATCGGCGTCAATATCGGCGACTGTCTGACGACCTTCCTGGTCTGCCGGATCGGAGCGAGGTCGGAACAGATCAAGGTATGTCTTGTTCACGTCATTTATAATGTCATTGCGGCGGTTCTGATCATAGCCGTGCTGTTTGCGCTGCGTCTGTCGGGCGTTCTCGGCGACGACATCTGGTACCGGACGCTGCGTTCCGGCGGTGTCGCCAATGTGCACGGCCTCTTCCGTCTCGTGCCGGCCGTAGTGCTTCTGCCTTTCTCCGGCATGATCGCCAGGCTGGCGGAGCGCTTTGCGCCCAGACAGGAAGCCGACGCGGAGGCGGACGATATCGAGAAGAATCTGCGCGAGCTGGATATGCACCTCATTACGAATCCGAGGCTTGCGCTCGAAGAGTCCGGCCACTTGATCGGACATATGGCGGATGTGGCTGCCAAGAGCTATAACGCGACGACAAAACAGCTGTTTGAGTTCAGAGACAAGCGGGCGAGCAAGATCGCGAGCCGGGAAGAACTGCTTGACCGGATGGCGGATGCCTCCAATAAGTATATCGTCGCCGTCTCATCTCACGTGAGACTGGAGACGGATAACCGGACGCAGAGCTATCAGATTCATGCGCTGACCTGCTTTGAGAGAATCGGCGATCTGGCCGTCAATATCCATGAGAGCATTACGAACCTGCATGAGAGCGGGCAGATGTTCTCCGAAGTGGCGCTGAGGGAAATGCAGGTGGCCTTTGACGCCGTCAGGGATATCGTCTCCCTGTCCGTAGAGGCTTATCACTCGGACAGCGCTGTTCTGGCGAAACGGGTTGAGCCTCTGGAGGAAGTGATCGATGAGCTGATCGAAGACATGAGGAGCCGCCATGTCTACAGAATGACGCATAATGAATGCAATGCGCTGGCAGGGATCGAATACCAGAATATGCTGGGCAATCTGGAGAGAATCTCGGATCAGTGCTCCGACCTGGCCGTTTATATGCTGAGCCGGAATGACGAGTCCATCCAGGGCAAGGAACACCTCTACATCCATAACCTGCATCATTCAAACGATGCGGTTTATATGAAGGAGTTCAGAGGAAACTACGAGAAGTATTTCGGCAGAATCAACAGTATCCCGGTTTCCAGGGCCGATATGGAGAAAGCGGCGCCGGCGCCTGAGGATCATGAGGAATAAGGCGAAGCGGACTGCAGATGTCTGAGCTGCCTCCTGCCGGCTGTTCCGGAAGACGGATTCCCGATAAACAGGTGTCAAAACCTCCGACTTGTGATAAGATTATTTGTATCTTATTGTGATGTCAGGAGGTTTTTTTATGTCCGATTGGAGGATTGAGACCAGGTGTGTCCAGAGCGGCTACAGACCGGGAAACGGTGAACCCAGGGAGGTTCCCATATATCAGAGTACGACATTCAAGTATGACACCAGCGCGGATATGGGGAAGCTTTTTGATCTGGAAGCACCGGGGTCCTTCTATACGAGACTTCAGAACCCGACGAATGATTATGTCGCGGCGAAGATCGCCGCGCTGGAGGGCGGAAGCGCGGCCATGCTGACCTCTTCCGGCCAGGCGGCCTCTTTCTTCGCGGTGTTTAATATTGCGGCACAGGGCGATCTCGTGGTGGCCTGCTCGACAATCTACGGCGGGACTTTTAATCTGTTTATTGTGACCATGCGCAGGACGGGCATCGATTTTACGTTTGTCAGTCCCGACT
>CAYLPO010000347.1:0-2325 GCA_964385575.1 uncultured Lachnospiraceae bacterium
TCTCTTTCTTTATAGCCTTCCCTCCCTGGGGGAAGGTGTCAGACTTTGTCTGACGATATTGATCAGGCCGCACTGCCACTTGCCCCAATACATGATGGCCTCGCGGACGGCAGCCAGGACCTGATCCATGTTCTCCATCTCGTAGAGATAACCGGTCGCGGGGCCGGTCTGTGTGGGCGGCGGCGCTCCCGGAGGGAAGGCGTAGGGGTTCACGCCGTTGTTCAGGCCCTGCAGCATCGCGATAACGATGTTGTAATACGACTCGGTGCCGGTGCCGCCGGGCTGCGCCCACTCACCGCCGCAGACCTGCAGCTCCACGCAGCCGATCAGACAGTAGTTGCGCGCATCCTCCAGTGAGACGCCGCGGCGCAGCATCGCGGGGATGATCACGCCGTCATACTCATAACTGGGGACGCCGCCCGCACGTTTCGAAGCGAGCAGTGCCAGCTCCCAGAGGTCGTCCGGAGTGCCGTCATGGATACGCAGCGCCTGAGGCGGCGTGTGCAGCAGCAGACGGCTCGCGGATTCGAGCATCATGTAGGTGGCGACGTTCGTGGCGTCATTGCCCTCTTTATCCACGCCGCCCAGGGTCATCAGCTGACCGGAGGTGTAGCCGGGGTTCGAGGCCGTGGCGCGCTCGGACCAGATCTTGTTGCACTCGGCCACTTTCAGGTAGAAGCTGTCCATGATCTCCTGGCACTGCGCGCGGGTCTTCTTTCCCTCGGCGATATCCTTCTCCGCGTACTTGCCCACGTACTGGTCGACGCGGCCGAAGCTGATGCCGTGCTGCTGGCCGTCCAGGCACATGGCCAGCTGGTACAGGTAGACCGCCTGGACCGCGTCATGGAAGTTGCGGCAGGGGTTCTTGAAGATCCAGTGGAAGGTGTCGGCCATCTCCTCGAGTTCGGCTTTGCGGACGGGGTCGGTGCACGCAGCGGCCTGGCGGTCGCACTCGTCGCCGTAGCGGTCCGCCCAGATGCAGATGCCTTCGGAGACGATGGAGACTGCGCGGTAGAAGTTGTACTTATACGCGTCGAAGTCGTTAATGCCGTCCTCTTCGATCTTCGCCATCTTCTCCTCGGCCTCTTCCTTAATGGACCAGAAGCCGCGGTCGACCGCTTTCCAGAAGTTCGCCGCGAAGTGGCCGACGGGCGACTGGACGTTATCCGTCGCGTGGAAGCTCAGGGCGCCGTTATTCCCGATCTTGTCGCGGTAGGTGCGCGGAATGTATTCATCATACATGGCGCTGACGCAGTTTTTGACCCAGTAGTCGCCGGTCTCGTCGAGGTACTTCGCGTCTTCCTCGTCCAGGTCATACGGATCCATGCCGCGGGTCGGGATCACGCCGGCGCGCAGCTCCTGCATAAACCAGCTGAAGGACTGCTCCGGGTACAGCGCGCAGCAGCGATAGGTGCTGCCCTGGAAGCCCGCGATCAGCTCATCCTCAAAGACCGGGGTGGGCATGTTCTCGAAGAGGTTGCGCAGGTTCTTCGCGCGCTTCAGGATGCCCGTGATGTTCGGGTTCTGCTGATAGAAATCCGTTACCAGGCGGTAGCGGGCAATGTCGATCTTCGGCTTCGTCGTGCGGTAGCGCTGACGGATGCGCATGATGCGGTCAGTTACGGGTGAAAACTCATACATGGCTTGGTCTCTCCTTTCTCTATGCGACTGAGATAGCCGGGAGCGCAAGACGATCCCGGCGAAAGATTTATTTGTATTTATATTATAGGAAGAGGAGCACGGCGGGACAAGATTTTTTGTTTGTTTTTTACAAGATAATTGCCATTTTTCGGATTTTTACAACAAGACATACGGGGAATTGTGGAATTTTGTGATGAAGACGCGCTGCGCTGGCGAAGTATTCGCTTTCTTTTGCCGTCTCCAGGAGGCCAGGCGCAAGGATTATAGGCCTGTAATCAAGTTTTAAAGAAGCAGGCCTACTTGTTTCCCGTATCCGGCGCGTTTTCCTGAACATTTTTTCTGATTTGTTTTGCATCAGAGGCTTTGACTTGATATTCTTTTCATATATAGTTTACATATCGCATTTTGAGGGAGGGAAATGCGCTCTTGCGTAGGCCTGAGATCTGTTTTTTCGCTTTCAGGCCTACATCCGCCTGTTTTAAGGACAAAAAATGGGCTCCAAAGGCCGCTCGATGTATGCCAAGCCCCGCAGGGGCCTGTCCCGGGACCGTTGCCCTGAGAATGCAAAAAGAGGCACGGAAGAGTAAACTCTCCCAGCCTCTGCGGGCGGACTGAGCGGCGCCATCGCTGTCTCGCAGCCCTCCGGGCCGCTCGCTATATGCCACGCTCCGCAGCTATAGGTGG
>CAYLPO010000348.1:0-2310 GCA_964385575.1 uncultured Lachnospiraceae bacterium
GATCGGAGGTGCTTTATGGAGCACAGAACACTGGGAAAGACCGGAATCGAAGTCTCTGCCGTGTCCTACGGCGGCATTGTTTCCTCCGGCTTTTATGAAGGTGAGTCCTTTCCGGAAGACGGACAGGATTCGTCCGACCGCTATGTGAGCTGGGCCATCGACCGCGGCGTGAATTACTTTGATGTGGCGCCCAAATACGGCGATGCGCAGGAGCAGCTGGGGCATTCGCTGAAGCCTTACCGCAGCCGTGTGAACCTGGCCTGCAAGACCGGGAAGCGCTCGCGCGCTGAGGCCGAGCCGGAGCTTTACGACTCGCTGCGGAAACTGCAGACGGATGCATTCGAGATCTATCAGCTTCACGAGATCAAATCCATGGAGGACGTCGAGCAGGCGTTCGCGCCCGGAGGCGTCATGGAGCTGATGGATGAGGTGAAGCGCAAAGGCATCGCCGCGCACATCGGCTTTACGGCCCATGACGAGGACGCGGCGCTCCGGATGATCGATCTTTATGACTTCGAGAGCATCCTGTTCCCGTTCAACTGGTTCATGCACATGGAGCACGGCATGGGGTCGCGGATCCTGAAGGCTGCGCGCGAGCGCGGTATGGGCGTGCTGTGCATGAAGTCGATGATCGAGCGCTGCTGGGAGAATGACGCGGAGCGTGTGGCTTCGAAGTTCCCCAAGTCCTGGTGCAAGCCCATCGACGTGGAAGATGAGGCGTTCGGCGTCGCGGCCATGAAATATGCGCTCTCGCTCGGTGTAGATACGCTGATCCCACCGGGGAATTTCGCGAGCTTTTCCTTTGTGGTTGACCACATCGAAGAGTGCCTGGAGCATCCGCTGACGGCGGAGGACGAGTCGTTCCTGCGGGAGAAGCTTACTACAGTGAGCGGGAAAGAATTTTTCTGACATGAAACCCATCAATTACGCCAGTAATCAAATAACGAAAAACATCCTCCGGACTGCGCTGCCTCTCCTGGCAGCGCAGCTTTTTCAGCTGCTTTACACCGTCATGGACCGGATCTTTATCGCCCGCATCCCGGGCGTGGGAACCGCCGCGCTCGGCGGCGTCGGCCTGTGCTTTCCGATCATCACGATGATCGCGGCGTTCACGAATCTCTACGGCGCCGGCGGCATGCCGCTGTTTTCGATCGAGCGCGGAAAGGGCAATGACGAGGAAGCCTCGAAGCTGATGAACACCTCGTTTTCCCTGCTGCTGTTTACCGCGGGGATCCTGATGATCGTCGGCTTCCTGTTCGGAGAACCGATCCTGCGGGCGCTGGGAGCCTCCGACGCCGCGCTGGTCTACAGCCTTCCGTATCTGCGCATCTATCTGCTCGGGACGGCATTTACGATGATCGCTTCCGGCATGAATCCGTTTATCAATGCCCAGGGCTTTCCCGGAGTCGGCATGTTCACCGTGATCATCGGCGCGGCCGTGAACCTGGTCCTGGACCCGGTCTTTATTTTCGCGCTGGGCATGGGCGTGCGCGGCGCGGCGATCGCGACCGTGATCGCGCAGGGCTTTTCGGCGGCGTTCGCGCTGCGGTTTCTCTTCGGGAGAACGATCACGATCCGCCTCGGTCTGTTTTCGTTCCGTGAATTCTGGAGGAACTGGAAGCGCGCCTGGGAGGTGGTCAGTCTCGGCATTTCATCCTTCGTCATGATGTTTACGAACAGCCTCGTGCAGATGAGCTGCAACAGCGTGCTGGCTGCGCAGGGCGGCGATCTGTACGTTTCGGTCATGACGATCATTTCCTCCGTCCGCCAGATGCTGGACCTGCCGGTGTTCGCGATCTCAGAGGGCGCGACCCCGACCCTCAGCTTTAACTACGGTGCGAAGAAACCGCAGCACGTGAGAACGGCCATGAAGGTCATGGCTGTTCTGGGCATCATTTATACGCTGGCGATCTGGGGCGTGATCAGCTGGAAGCCTGTGCCTTTCATCCGGATATTTACCTCGGACAGCACCATTCTCGCGGACGCCGTGCACAGTATGCGGCTGTATTTCTTCGCGTTTCCGTTCATGACGCTGCAGTACTGCGGGCAGACGACGTTTAAGGCGCTGAAAAAGAAGAAGAAAGCCGTGTTCTTCTCCATCTTCCGGAAGGTCGTGATCGTGGTGCCGCTGACGTTTCTGCTGCCTCTTGTGTTCGGGATGGGGACCGATGGTGTGTTTCTGGCGGAGCCGGTTTCGAATGTGATCGGCGGTGCGGCGTGCTTTATCACGATGCTGTTGACGGTGCTGCCGGAGCTTGATCTTGCCATGCGGTAATTGCGGGCTGTACCGATGATGAAATACTCCAGATA
>CAYLPO010000349.1:0-1974 GCA_964385575.1 uncultured Lachnospiraceae bacterium
AAAGCTGCGCCAGAACAGCATGCAGTGCGACAGCGCCTCGACATCCGACAAAATACTGGCTCCGGTCGTTGTAAAGCCGGAAACGGTCTCGAAAAAAGCATCCAGGAAAAGCGGGATCTCCCCACTGATCACAAACGGTGCCGCGCCCGCGATACTCATGACGATCCAGGCCAGCGCCACGGAGACCAGGCTCTCGCGCGCGTACATGGTCATTTTCTTCGGCTTTTTCCAGCGGGTGATCAGGCCGATGACCACACATACCGCAATGACCGGAAGAAAGAACAGGCCCTGCCGTTCCCGGTAGATCACAGCTACCAGGCACGGAAGCAGCATGGCCAGGCCTTCCAGCCCCAAAACCTGCCCGACAACGTATAAGACCGTGGAAAAATGCATGATGTCTCCTCCCGGTCCTTACTTCGCGAGAATATCGCTGATCTCATCCAGGCCGGTCTGCGCCGTGATCACGATGACCCGGTCTCCGATCTGGATGGTGTCCGCGCCGCCGGGAATGATGACCTTCCCGTTCCGGATGATCGCGGCGATGAGCAGCTGCGGTTTCGTTCTCAGAGTCCTGAGCGGGACATCGATGACAGCGCTCCGGTCCTTGATGGCGAACTCGAGCGCTTCGACCCGGCCGCCGGCCAGGCGGTAGAGCGTCTCGACATTGCTCTCCATGCTGTTGTTCATGGCACGCACAAAACGCAGGACCGCATTCGCCACGATATTCTGCGGCACGATAACGCTTCCGATATCAAACGAATCCAACAGGTTATCATAGGAAATATGATGCATGCGCGATATGACCTTCGCATGGCTGATCGACTTCACGTACAGTGACAGCAGGATGTTCTCCTCGTCACGCGCGGTCAGCGCCACGAACGCATCACAGGTCTGGATGCCCTCTTCCATCAGGGTGTCGCGGTCGGTGCCGTCGTCATGAACGATCGACGCCTTCGGAAACAGGAAGCTCAGCTCTTCGCATCGCTTCATGTCCTTCTCGATCAAGGTCACATCGACGCCCAGTTCCAACAAAAGTCCGGTCAGATACTCCGCCGTGCTGCTGCCGCCGACGATCATGACGCGGCGCAGCGGGTCGGTGTCCATACCGGCTTTTTTCATGAACTTCATGATGTTCGCATTGTCCGCGACGACGGAAATGATGTCGTTTTCGCGCAGCGTAAAATTACCGTCAGGAATAAAGACATCCCCGTTTCGCTCAACGATACAGACCAGGATACTGCAGCGGATCCGCTGGCTGATATCCTTCATGGGGCAGTCGATCAGGATGCTGTTCGCGCGCACGCGATAGCGGGAAAGCTCGACGCGGCCGTTCGCAAATGTCTCGACGTCGATGGCTGCGGGGTATTTCAGCAGGCGCTGGATGGCGCGCGCGGCGGCGAACTTCGGATTGATCACCATGGACAGACCCATCTCCTCGCCGAGGAAGCTGGCGTTATTCACAGACTGGGACGTGGCCAGGCGGCAGATGGTCTGGCAGTTTCCGGCTTTTCGGGCCAGCATACAGGAAAGAAAATTTTTCTCATCGCTGTCCGTTACCGCGATGGCCAGATCCGTGTCGGCAATGCCGGCCTCCCGCAGGTCATCCAGATTCGTGCCGTCCGCACAATAACCCATGGCATCCAGGCGGTCTGTTACGCTCTGGACATTTTCCCGGTTCTTATCTATCACGGTCACATTATGACCTTCTTTGCAAAGCAGCGCGGCGATCGTGGAGCCGATGGTGCCGCAGCCGACCACAAGTGTCTGCATGATTTCCTCCACATCAAAGCGGGACCCGAAGCACAGCTGTCCCCCGTTTCCCGTAAAATCCTGCTATATCATAGCATAGACATGCTATAATGGGCATAGTTTTTCATTGATACACATTATCACCGCGGCTGCATGGGTCCCCGTGCGCGTCCGCACCAGAAGGAGGAAATCATGGCCATTATAGCATGTCTATGCTATGATATA
>CAYLPO010000349.1:1984-2307 GCA_964385575.1 uncultured Lachnospiraceae bacterium
CCCATCATGGAAGTCAACGTCTGTTTCGACCCCGCAGAGATCAGCTTTATGGAGAGTCCGCAGGGCATGGTCCGCATGATCCCGTTTTACGGGGATGTCGCGTCCGATCTGTTCACCGGAAAGATCCTGCCCGGCGCCTGCGATGTGCAGGTCACAAACGCCGGCGGCATCCGCCACATGTGCGCGCAGTATATGTTTGAAGGCACGGACAAGGAGGGCAATGCCTGCCATGTGTTCGTAAAAAACGACGGCTTTTTCGAGCCGGGTTCCGAGCCGCATCCGTTCCGTACCTGCCCGACGATCATGACGGACAGCGCGGCGTT
>CAYLPO010000350.1:0-2301 GCA_964385575.1 uncultured Lachnospiraceae bacterium
CTTCCAGGCTCCTTCTACGACCGACCCGTCCGGGGCGATCTCTTTCCCCTCACCGTTCCGCTTTCCGTTTAACCATTCACATTCTAAAATATAACCGTCGGGCAGAGTCTTTTTTCCTTTTCCGGAGATCTGGCCGTTCAGGAATTCTCCTTCATAAGTGTATTGGCCCGGGACGATGAGCTTCCCTTTTCCGATAAAAGCACCGTTTTCGTATCTGCCTTCATATACAATACCGTTTGCCAGTATCAGCCGTATATCATTCCCTCTGACACCTTTATTCCAATATGCTTCCATAACAGAACCGTCAGCCTGAGTGAGTTTCCCTTCCCCATCCTGTTTGATGATCCCGTCATCACACATGACCAGCTGCCCTTCATATACGTTTCCGTTCGAAAAAACGATACGACCGTGGCCCTCACGAAAAATGCCGTTTTCAAAAAGACCTTCGTAGTATGTGCCGTCTGTTTGAGTCACCTTTCCCAGACCGTTTAGCCGTCCATTCTCCCAGTGACCCTCATAAACCTTACCATTTACAAAAACATCATTCTCCCAAAGACCTTCCTGAACGGTGCCGTCCGCGAGAACATATTTGCCGGTTCCGCATCTCTTTTCGTTATCCCATTCGCCGTGATAATAATCGCCATTGACATAATAGCACCTACCGACGCCGTGCTTCTTGCCGGAATTTATCACTCCGATGTATCTTTCACCATCCCGATATCTTTCGCCGTTTTTTATTTTTAAAGCCAACCCGAACAGATTTCCCGGAGCCACCCAATTCCCAGAAAATTTTGTTCCATCTGCAAAAGTGTAGGTTCCAGTTCCGTGCGGATAGGGAAAGCCGCTGTTATTCTGCCACTCACCTGCGTAAACATCTCCGTTGGCATAAATCATCGTTCCAGATCCGTCGGGGACGCCGTATTGACTACGTCCTTCATATCTCTGCTCATGCAAACCTTTCGGATAAGTGATCACACCAAAACAAATGTCATTAGCATACCAATCTCCCCGAACGGTATGATCACTATCGTTTTCACTGATCCAGATACAGTTTGTTCCGCCTTTTATATACGGACTTTTTCCGATACCGACTTTTCCGTTAAAGGATCCATAAACAGTGTTTCCGTCAAAAGGTCCCCAAAGACTGACTCTTTTTAATCCCGACATGATGGCTTCTCCTCAAGTATTGCAACAAGATAAAGCAATGTATGATTCTCACCTCAGAAACATCGCATCCCCGAACGAGAAAAACCGGTACCGTTCCCGCACCGCCTCTTCATACGCCGCCAGGACTATCTCGCGGCTCGAGAACGCGCTCACCAGCATCAACAGCGTCGACTGCGGCAGGTGGAAGTTTGTGATCAGCGCGTCCATGATCTTAAACCGGTAACCGGGGTAGATGAAGATATCGGTCCAGCCGCTCTTCGCCTCCAGTGTGCCGTCCTCGGCAGCAGCGGTCTCGATCGTGCGGCAGCTCGTCGTACCCACGCAGATCACGCGGCCGCCGTTTGCCTTCGTGTCATTGATGATCCGCGCGGTCTCCTCCGGGATCGTATAAAACTCGCTGTGCATGTGGTGCTCGGTGACATCCTCGACTTTCACGGGACGAAACGTTCCCAGTCCCACGTGCAGCGTCACAGGCGCGAACCGCACGCCGAGTGCCCGGACCTGATCCATCAGCTCCGGCGTAAAGTGCAGTCCTGCGGTCGGCGCCGCAGCGGAGCCCTCATACTTCGCATAGACGGTCTGGTAGCGGTTTTTATCCTGCAGCGGATGCGTGATGTAAGGCGGCAGGGGCATCTGGCCGAGCTGATCCAGAATCTCCTCGAAGATGCCCTCGTACTCGAACCGCACGATGCGGTTACCCTCTTCGACAACGTCAACGACCTCCGCCCGCAGCAGACCGTCCCCAAAGACGATCCGCGCACCGGGCCGCGCCTTCTTTCCGGGCTTCACCAGGGTCTCCCAGGTGTCCGCACCGGTGCGCTTCAGGAGCAGGATCTCGATGGCCACCCCGGTATCCTCTTTCGTTCCAAGTAGCCGCGCGGGGATGACCTTCGTGTCATTGATCACCAGGCAGTCACTCGGCCGCAGTTCCTGCAGAATGTCCGTAAAATGCGCGTGCCGGATCTCTCCGGACTTGCGGTCCAGGATCATCAGCCGCGAGGAGCTGCGGTCCGCGAGCGGATCCTGGGCAATGAGCTCCTGCGGGAGTTCGTAGTCAAACATGGATGTAGATAACTTTTCAGGCATTTTCTTTCTCTGTTCTATGGATTTACCGGTAATTCCGGCATTCATAAC
>CAYLPO010000351.1:0-1395 GCA_964385575.1 uncultured Lachnospiraceae bacterium
TGAATATGGACTATCCGTTCCGCCTGAAGGGCATCCTGTATTTCCCGCGCCTGACCAGCGAGTACGACAGCATTGAAGGCGTGATCAAACTGTACAATAACCAGGTCTTCGTTGCGGATAACATCAAAGAGGTCATCCCGGAGTATCTGCTGATCCTGAAAGGCGTGATCGACTGCCCTGACCTGCCGCTGAACGTCTCCAGAAGCGCGCTGCAGAACGACGGCTTTGTCAAGAAGATCTCGGATTACATCACGAAGAAGGTCGCGGATAAGCTCTCCGGCATGTACAAGACGGACCTGGAAAACTACGAGAAGGCCTGGGATGATCTGGCACCGTTCGTGAAGTACGGCTATATCCGGGACGAGAAGTTCCGCGAGAAGATCGCCGACTTCATTCTGTATAAGAATCTGAATGACGAGTACATGACCCTGAAGGAGTGCATCGAGGTCATCAAATACGAGAACAGCGACGCTCCCGAGGCGCCGGAGGTGATCGACGCGAACATCGAGTTCGATGAGGAGAGCGGAGAGGCGCGCGCGAAGGATGCTGCGGACGCGGCCGCTGATGCGGACAATGCAGGCGCGGCGGAAGATACGGCGGAGACCTCCTCCGATCTCGAGGAGCCCGAGGAGAAGACCATCTACTATGTGTCGAACGCGCAGGCGCAGACACAGTACATCCAGATGTTCAAAGAGGCCGGGAAAGAGGCGGTCTATCTGAACACCTATATCGATCCGTCGTTTATCACCTATGTCGAGCAGTTTAACGAGGGACTGCATTTCGCGTGCATCGACTCCGCACTGGACGAGGATCTGCGCGAGGAGTTCGATGCGGAGGATGAGAACTTCAAGGCGAATGCGGAGAAGCTCACGGATACCTTTAAGAAAGCGCTGGGCAAGGACGAACTCGCGGTGAGCGTCGAAATGCTGAAGGATGAGGGCGTTGCCGCCATGATCACGAAGTCTGAGGACAGCCGCAGACTGGATGAGATGATGCGCCGCTACGGTCAGCATCAGGATATGGGCGACTACGGACGCACGCTGGTCCTGAACGCGAAGCATCCGCTGGTACAGTACATCCTGGATCATGAGGATGCGGAGAACACGTCCATGTTCTGCGAGCAGCTTTACGACCTGGCGCTTCTGGCGCACGGACCGCTTCCGGCAGACCGCATGAACGATTTCCTGCAGCGCTCGAACCGGATCATGACGGAGCTGGCGAAAAATGCCTGACATGAGAACGGCACCGGGCCTGCCTCGGGCCTGAAGATGAGAGTACTGATAATGAAAACTGCCGACCCCCGACGGACCGGCAGTTTTTTGTTTTCGTCTAATTGCCGGAAAACCTTTTCATTCTCTATATAATTTAAGGCATTAAAGCAAAAAATCGTGTTTT
>CAYLPO010000351.1:1434-2301 GCA_964385575.1 uncultured Lachnospiraceae bacterium
AAAAGTTATAAAGTGTTGGTAAAATAAAGGGACTTTTAATAAAAAGCGTTACTATATCAAACGGATCGGAGATCATTTTCATGAACGGGAAAACAGCTTTATACATCGTGAAGAGACTGATTCTGGCTGCTATTACGGTCTGGATCGTCATTACGATCACGTTCTTCGTCATGCGCGCCGTCCCCGGAGGACCCTTCATGGGTGAGCGGGCCATCAGCGCTGCTGCGCAGGCACAGCTGGAAGCGAAGTACGGTTTGGATAAGCCGCTGCTGACGCAGTATTTCACCTATCTGAAGGATATCTTCCTTCACTTTGACTTCGGCCCCAGTCTGAAGCAGAGAGGCCGCATGGTCATGGATATCATCAGCGACGGCATGCGTACTTCCGTGAAGCTGGGCGTGATCGCGGCGTTCATCGCGCTGGCGATCGGCGTGGTCCTGGGCTCTGTCGCGGCACTTCGCCGGAATAAGCTGATCGACCGCATCATCATGGTCATCACGACCGCGTTCGTGTCCATGCCCTCGTTCATCATGGGTTCCCTTTTGTTGGTGATATTCGCCTTGAAACTTGGGGTACTGCCCGCGAACGGAACGACTTCGGCCGGATTGATTTTGCCGATCATTTCGCTGGCACTGTATCCGCTGGCTTATATCACACGATTGACCAGGTCGTCCATGCTGGATGTCCTGGGGCAGGATTATATCCGCACCGCACGTGCCAAAGGCGTGTCGAAGTGGAAGATCATCTTCGGGCACGCCTTAAAGAACTCGCTGATTCCCGTCATCACATACTTCGGCCCCATGCTGGCCTATATCGTAACCGGTTCGCTGGTCGTCGAGAAGATCTTTGCCGTGCCCGGCATCGGAC
>CAYLPO010000352.1:0-2300 GCA_964385575.1 uncultured Lachnospiraceae bacterium
TACAAGCTGAAAATCATTCAGGATGAAACGATGGGTTACTCCAGTAAAGCCCTGGATCCGGATTATGAGGAACTTCCGGGAGGAAAAAAGCCGGAATGCACGCTGATCATTAACGAAGACGGATCTGTAATAATGTCCTTTGATGACGCGGAATTTGAGGGAGAAGCGTATATCGGCGATGAACACTATGTCTATTCCAATTCACGGCGAGGGTTCATTCTGGAAGGGCAGATCTATGATAGACCAGGGAAAAGCGAGCAGCGTTGCGTCATAACGTCTGTCGATCAGGAAAGGATCAAAGGACACTCATTATGGTCAGTTTACTGGCCTGATGATCCGGATCATGGCGGGTGGTATGTGAATATGCAGCAGAGATGTCGGAAATTCGAATGATTCCGAAGGAAGTAGTACAGAACTGGCGGGACGGGATCTATAAAGGACCGAAACCGTCCGCATCTGGGATGACGCTGCAGTTTGGCAACGGTCGTCTCATTAAAATTGAACTCTATCTGAACAGCGATGAGGACATGACTGTTTATAAGGAAGACGGGAGAATAGATGAAAACAGGGGCGGACACTCATACAGGGTCAAGAAGATTTGGTTGAAAGTGATGCCGTAATCCGGGCAGGAAACGCAGGAACAGAACAAGGGGCACACAAAGGAGGAAGCATGAAAAGGATCACAAAATATCTGTCGCTATTGATAATATCTTCGATCATATTCGCACTGTTCCCTGCAGGTGCGGTATTTGCGGAGAAGGCTCAGAAAAAGACCGCGGAAGACGAGCTTATCTGGACGAACCTGAACCCTGATGTCGTAAAAAACGGTCCGTCAAAGCAGGAGCCTGTGATCATTGAGGATGATGCAGACCCGGTCCTGGTACACAGGATATCCACCTATCACTGGAATGACGGCAAAGGATCGATCCCGGGAACGATCACTGTCATGGACGGGGATGAAGAGCTGGGCACATGGGATGCTGTCGGAAAAGATGGAAGCGGGGCAAAGAACGTGTATTGGGACGTGGATGTGGAACTGATCTTTTATCCTGGGCATACATACACAATAACAGACTCTGATCCTGACACCTGGAGCTGGAACGACCGTTCGGGCAAATGCGGCATGTTTTCTCTGTACGGTCTGGATCCCGCTCCGGAGGAAGCTGTCGGAAAAAGCACTAAAAAGGATACGAAGTATTCCGACATCAAGTTATTCCTGGATGGCAAAGAACTCACTCTGTACGACGACGAAGGCAATGAAGCAAAACCTGTCATGATCGACGGGACTGTTTATCTGCCGGCATTATCCCTGGTCGAAGCGCTCGACTTTGACGTGAAGTGGGATAAAGAGGGGAAAGCGATCTACATCGGCAAGCTTCCGGATGAGGAGATCCCTTCCCACTGCTGGGTCCTAAAAGATGTAGTTCACGAAGTGGATAAGGACGAACACGATGGTGCCAAAACATGGCTTTACGATTATGTAGATATCGAGGATGGCGGCCGTTATGTGATCGACTATACCTGGCAGCATAATGAAGAATACGCTCACTATACGGCGATAGGTGAATGCACGGATGTTCCTTCTTATCTGTATCCGGGAAAGTATGCCACGGTGAACCTGAAGACGTATGCTGAAGACGTCGTCGGCAAGCCCGGCGTCTGGGGCATTCCGTCAATGGGCAATATTCAATACGATTTCAATGACGATCATTATGCTACCAATTATGACGTGACATGGAAAAACGTCAAAGAAGATGAACCGACATACTACAATTGCGGAGACGGATCTTTTGAGTGGAAGATACAGGCGAAGATGCCGGAAGGAGAGCCCGGCGAGTCCATGGAGTTTACCCTTCATTTCCACAGGGGCGACAGGCATCCGGTGAGGACTACGTGGAAATACGAATGGCATGAATGATCACCGGTCACCTCTGTACTGATTGCACCGGATGATGTGGCCGGAGCCATCCAGGTGATGAGAAGGGCCAAGGCTATGGAGGATTTCCAAAACGCTGCAGGCTATATAGTCGCAGCATTCCTCCTGAACAGCTATGTCGTGCATTATTACTGCTACAACGGTAAGGGCAAAAAGGGAGAGAAGGGTGACATGTATCGCTCAATCCTCGCCGCCTTCGCCGATCTTGGCTACGAGAGCCTGAAGGCGTGGGTGCTGGACTATGTCCAGAAATACGGCAAAAAGCTGTTTGAAATGATCGGCAAGTGCTGTGGCGAGGTTTTCAAGAAAGTCTTTAAGACCCAGATTAGTGCGGCAGCACTGAAAGCCGGTCAAAAGGCCTACG
>CAYLPO010000353.1:0-2297 GCA_964385575.1 uncultured Lachnospiraceae bacterium
GAAGCGCGAGGAGTATTACGCGAACATGGATCAGGAGGCGAAGGACAAGCTGGCCGCCGCGGAAGCCACCGAGGCGGAATATCAGAAGCGCATGGAAGACGCCGAGAAAGAGCTCGCGGCAAAGCGCGCGGAGACCCTGAAGGCCATCGAGGCCGAGGGGGAGGCGCTGGCGCAGCAGGCCCGCGTGAAGGCCGAGCAGATCATCGAGGAGGGCAGAAGAGCCGCCCAGATCGAGCACGACCGGATCATCGAGCAGTCTCAGGATGAGATCCAGTCGCTGGCCATCGAGGCTGCGAAGAAGCTGGTCACGGATGATCCTTACGAGCAGTTCCTCGGCCTTGCTGAAGGAGAAGAGGGGAGTAAATAATGCCCGGACAAGAGAGCAGGCCGGAAGTCCTGACTGCTGTTCTTTCGGGTGATAAGCGCCCTTCTCCGGAGCAGGAAGCCAGACTTCTGAAATTCTTACAGAGAAAATACGGCGAGAATACCGTCCTCGTATGGGAGGAGAACCCGAAGGAAAAGCGGGGCTTCACCCTGAAGGTCGGTGCCGAGACTTACGACTGGTCGATCGACGGACGACTCGGCCAGCTTCGCGCATCCCTGCGCGGCGAAGACCGGGGTTCGGATACGTCGAAGATCCTTCCCATGCTGAAAGAGGCTGTGGAAGACTGGCAGCTGATGGCGGTAGCCCAGGAGTACGGCAAGGTCAAGACCGTCGGTGACGGCATCGCGGTCCTGAGCGGCCTGGAGAACGTCGAGTACGGCGAGATCCTGGAGTTCTCTTCGGGCGTCCGCGGCCTGGTGCAGGATCTGCGCGAGGACGAGGTCGGCTGCATCCTTTTCGGCGATGAGTCCGGCATCCATGAGAACAGCCACGCCTACCGCACCGGCAAGACCGCCGGCATTCCGGTCGGCGAGGAGTTCCTGGGCCGCGTCATCGACCCGCTCGGTGCGCCCATCGACGGACGGGGAAAGATCGAGGCCTCCAGTTACCGCATGGTCGAGGCGCCGGCGCCGGGCATCATTGACCGGCAGCCCGTCGACACGCCCATGGAGACCGGTATTCTGGCCATCGACACCATGTGCCCCATCGGCCGCGGCCAGCGTGAGCTGATCATCGGCGACCGTCAGACCGGTAAGACCGCTATCGCGCTCGATACCATCATTAACCAGACGGGGAAGGACGTCGTCTGCATCTACGTCGCCATCGGCCAGAAGGCCAGTTCGGTGGCGCAGCTGGTGGACACGCTGCGCGCGCACGGCGCCATGGATTACACGATCGTGGTCTGCGCCACGGCGAGCGATACCGCTCCGGTCCAGTACATTGCCCCGTATGCGGGCTGCGCCATGGGCGAGTACTTCATGCGCAAGGGCAAGGACGTTCTGATCATTTACGACGACCTGTCGAAGCACGCGGTCGCATACCGCACCATGAGCCTGCTGCTGGGCAGACCCCCGGGACGTGAAGCGTACCCCGGAGACGTTTTCTACCTGCATTCGCGTCTCCTGGAGCGTGCGGCACGTCTGGCGGACGACCTGGGCGGCGGCAGCATTACCGCGCTGCCCATCATCGAGACGCAGGCGGGCGACGTGTCGGCGTACATTCCGACGAACATCATTTCCATCACGGACGGACAGATCTACCTTGAAAGTAATCTGTTCTTCTCGGGTCAGCGCCCGGCGGTCAATGTCGGCCTTTCCGTCTCCCGTGTCGGCGGTGACGCGCAGACGAAGGCCGTGAAGAAGGCCACCGGCAGCATGAAGCTCGACCTCGAGCAGTACCGCGAGATGGAAGTGTTCACGCAGTTCTCCAGCGATCTGGATGACACCACGAAGCGCCAGCTGCAGTACGGCGCGGGCCTGATGCGCCTGCTGCGCCAGCCGCAGTATCAGCCGCTGAACCAGCACCAGCAGGTCACGGTCTTGACCGCGGCGCTGAACCACGTCATGCAGGATGTTCCGCTGGATCATATGAGCGAGTTTAAGACCGGCCTGATCCGCTACGTGGAGATCCACGCGAAGGATGCCTGCGACGAGATCGAGAGAACGGGCCAGCTGAACCAGTTCATCACGGACGCGATCCTGAAGGCTTCGAAGGATTATCTGGAGAGCTTTCAGAGACAGCTTGCGGCGCAGGAAGACTGAGCCGGCGTGCAGCGCGGAACCCGTCAGCCGTAAACGGCTTGCGGGAGATTCTTGAAAAGGACGGCGTATGGCGACTTTACAGGAGATCAAAAACCGCATAGAGAGCGTAAAAGAGACGCAGAAGATCACGAACGCCATGTACCTGATCTCTT
>CAYLPO010000354.1:0-2297 GCA_964385575.1 uncultured Lachnospiraceae bacterium
GGATACGGGGCGAATTTGGGGCGATTTCTACTAATCTTTTCAAAAATCCCCAGTTTTAGATCCTTTTCGCCAGATATTCATCGTACAGAAGTATTATCATAGCCCTATATCGGGCTTTTTTTGTTTCATATATCTCGGGCTTGCCCCCACACTAGCCCAATTTCGCCCGTTCTGGTCGATTGGCAATCACTGGGGGATTCAATATAATAAAATCCCTGAAGGAAAAGGGGATTACAATTATTTACATTTCACACCGGCTGGAGGAAATCTTCCGTATCTGCGACCGCGTGACGGTCATGCGGGATGGAAAATACATATCCACACGTAAAACCAGTGAGGTCACGCAGCATCAGCTGGTCGCGGATATGGTCGGACGCGAACTGGGCGAGACTTTCATCGGCGGCGCGGGACCGAAGGAGAATGTGGTTCTGGAGGTGAAGGATCTTCAGAACAAGCGGGTGCACGGCGTCAGCTTCAAACTGCATAAGGGAGAGATCCTGGGTCTTGGAGGGCTTGTCGGTGCCGGACGAACCGAGACAGCCCGTGCGATCTTCGGGGCGGACGGTTTAAATAGCGGCCGGATCCTGCTGAACGGGAAGGAAGTTCATATCAAATCTCCTAAAGACGCGATCGCCCACGGCATTGGCTTCCTGACAGAGGACCGCAAACGGCAGGGACTGCTGCTTGGCATGTCCGTCAGGGATAACGCCACCTACACTGTCCTGAAAAAGGTGACCAGAGGCTTGTTCGTTGACAGGAAAAAGTGCGTTGAGCTGACGGATGAGCAGGTAAAGGAAATGAGGATCAAGACGCCTCACATCGACCAGCTGGTCAAGTTCCTTTCAGGCGGCAATCAGCAGAAGGTGGTTCTGGCAAAGTGGCTGATCTCCAACAGCGATGTGCTGATCTTCGACGAGCCGACCAGAGGTATTGACGTCGGCGCGAAGCAGGAGATCTACAACATTATGCACGAACTGACTGCTGCCGGAAAGAGTATTATCATGATCTCCTCAGAGATGCCGGAGCTGATCGGCATGTCAGACCGGATCCTGATCATGCATGAGGGGAGGATCAGTGGGGAGCTCAGCAGGGATGAGTTTAAACAGGAAGCGGTTCTGAAGCTGGCTTCGGGTATCCAATAAGCGGGGGAAGAGTATGGAAAAGACAAAAAAGAAATTTAATCCGATCGATTTCTTCGGGAAATTCGGCATTTTGATCATCATGATCGTGATGATCATCGGCTTCAGTATCGGAAACAAGAATTTCGCGACGTGGACCAACTTCATGAACCTGCTGCGCCAGAATTCGGTGCAGGGCTCGATCTGCGTCGGCATGGCGATGGTCATTATCACCGGCGGCATTGATCTATCCGTCGGTTCCACCGTCGGTATCTGTTCGGTCTTCATGGCATTTCTGCTGAAGATCCCGGGGATGCCGTGGCCGATCGCGATGATCATTACGCTGTTTGCGGGTTTCCTGATCGGCCTGACAAACGGTTTCTTCATCAACGAGCTTGGTCTGCCGCCATTTGTCGCTACACTGGGTATGATGACTTCACTGCGCGGCCTGTCTTACGTTCTGACGCAGGCAAAGCCGGTCGTCGGTTTCCCGTCCTCAATCCACTGGATCGGCAAAGGTTCCGTTTTCACGATTCCGACTCCCGCGATCATCATGGCGATTATGTTTATCCTGGGCTACCTCTTCCTGGAAAAAACCCGGTTCGGCACGTACATCTACGGCGTTGGCGGCAATGAGGAAGCGACCCGTCTGTCGGGTGTTAATCCGAAGACCATCAAATATATTGTCTACTCGATCAACGGATTTCTGGCCGCGCTTTCCGGCATTATCCTGATGTCCCGCGTCAATGGCGGACAGCCCAAGGGCGGTGACGGCTATGAGATGGATGTTATTACATCGGTCATTCTCGGCGGCGTTTCAATGAGCGGCGGCGAAGGAAAGATCGGCTTCGTTCTGATCGGTGTTTTCTTCATGGGCGTTCTGAAAAACGGCCTGATCATGATGAACGTTTCCGATTACTGGCAGCAGGTGACCAGCGGTATCGTTCTGGTTGTCGCGGTTGCCTTTGACCGGATCATGCAGAAAGAGAAAGAAAAGCAGGTTGATGCGTAATGACGAAACTACTCTGTGAAAAAAACGGTACTCGTTTATATGAGCTGGAAAACGAAACTCTCCGGCTGCAGCTGTGCAGTTTCGGTGCCTCGGTCTATGCACTGGATCTGAAGAAGGAGGACGGGACGTATTTTCCGCTGGTGCTGTGTTGTGACAGCATAGAGGAT
>CAYLPO010000355.1:0-2293 GCA_964385575.1 uncultured Lachnospiraceae bacterium
AAAACACCAGGCAGCCTCACGACCGCCCGGTGTCTCTCATTGGACTGAAAACTCAGCATTTACTTTTCCAGCGCGATCTCACCGAAGTTCACGCTGCCGGCCGTACGGCAGGTAAGCACGCAGGGCTTATAACCGTCCGCCTCGACCGTGACCGTGAAAGGCTTGTTCGTGGGCAGGCCCTGGAACTCGAAGTCGCCGAGGAAGTCGGTGACCGTCTCACGGGTCGTGCCGCACTCGTCGCACTTGCACGTGACCTTCGCGCCCTTGATGTCCTCACCGTCTCCGGTGACCTCGCCGCAGATGAACGGCTTCGGCAGGTACATGTAGCGGACAGAAGGCTGGGCCTTGAACGCGGGCTGGAAGTCCTCCAGCTCATCCGCGTGCGCCGCGGCAAACTTCGCGATCTCGCTTTCCGGATCATCCAGATCGCCGAAGAACAGCGCCTGGTTCGGGCAGACCTCGCTACAGCGGGTCTGCTTCTCTCCCGCGTCGATCATGTGCGCGCAGCCGTTGCACTTCTGGGCAATGCCGGCCTTCGCGTTCCACTGCACGCAGCCGTAAGGGCAGGCCTGCAGCAGGGACTCGTCCGCGCTCTTCTCCGGGTCGAGGATGACCAGGCCATCCTCACGGGCGTAGAACGCATCGGGGCGCTTCGCCACGCAGGGAGCATTCTTACAGTGCTGGCAGGGGATCGCGATGTAGTCGACCTTCACCTTATCGTGGGTTCCGTACTCGATCTCCTTGACGCGCATCAGGCTCATACCCTCTGCGGTCGCCTTACCATAGGTGCCGTGATCATTGTCGATCCACTCGTCCTTACAGGCGAGGAAGCAGCTGTAGCAGCCGTTGCAGCGATCGACGTCAATGATAAAACCATATCTAGCCATGGGTTTGATCTCCTTTCGTCTCGCGTCTTCTTAACAATCCCACTTGCGGCACTCGATGAGGCAGGAGTTCGGGGCCATGCCCGGAACGTTCTGGCTCAGCCAGCGCTTGCTGGTGAGGATGTTCACGCAGCCGCCGCGGTCCGTAGCACCGGTCTCGGTGGTGATCGGATCATACTTGGCGGAGCAGCCGTAGGAGTGCATCACGCCCACAGGCACGCGGTAAGTGACGTCAGCTGCGCAGAGGACGCTGCCGCGGTCGTTATAAAGCTCGATGATGTCGCCGGTCTTGATGCCGCGCTCCTTCGCGTCCGCGGGGTTAATGCGGGCGACCCAGTAGGCGTAACCGTCGATGATCATGCGGTGGCAGGGGATCTCATCGATCCAGCTGGCATGCGTATCATAGTGCGTATGGAAGCTGAAGCGGGGATGAGGCGAGATGATCTGCAGAGGATACTTCTCGTAGATATCCGTCTCGTGACCCTCCCACGAAGGGATGTAGTGAGGAACCGGCGGACGCTCGGTATCCTCAGGCGACAGCTCCTTCAGCGAGCGGCTGGCGAACTCCAGTTTTCCGGAGTAGGTGCCCAGCTCGTGGGAGTTCTCCTTCGGCTTCTGGACGTTGAAGTTGTTCTCCGTGGTGATCTTCGGGTTCAGGTAATCCTGCGTGTCGCACGGACGGCCCTCATAGTACCAGCGGAACGCGGGGTGCTCCTCATAATCCTCCGGAACGGGGACAATGTAGTAGCCCTTGCGGTTGAACTCTTCCCAGCTGCAGCGCTTGGACAGGTCGGACAGGTTCCAGTAGGCCTCTGCCCAGTCGTCCTCGTTCTTGCCGCCGTCGGTGTACTGCTCCCAGACACCCAGCTTCTTCGCGACTTCCTGGAAGATCTCGTAATCGCTCTTCGACTCGCCCAGAGGCTCGACGCACTTCTGCTCGCGGACGATGACACGCCAGTTGTTGCCGATCTCAGCGTGCGTGGTGTAGCCGCCGCCGACCGACCACTCACCGAGGTCGTTGCGCTCGAGGTTCGTGCAGGCGGGCAGGATGATGTCCGCGTACTTCGCCTCGCCGCCGAACCAGCAGTCCTGGTTGACGACGCAGTCGAGCTGGTTCTCGCCGACATGGCGGTAAAGCTTGACGTAACGGTTCGTCTCGGTCATGGTACCCATGAAGGATCCGCCGTAACGCCACAGCATCTTGACCTTGCCCTCGATGGGGTACTCGTGATGGTTAAACTGCTGCGCGATGGACTGACCGCAGAAGCCGTCGCCGATGAACTCGCCGTGACCGTTCATGATGTCTTCCGGATAGTTCAGGCGGTACAGGCGCTGCGTGACCTTGCTGGCAGCATACTTGATGTTCGCCGCGGGGGACTTGCCCATGTGCGAATCCGGCTCCGCATAAC
>CAYLPO010000356.1:0-2278 GCA_964385575.1 uncultured Lachnospiraceae bacterium
GTGATGACCGCCTCGGTCACCTTCTCGCCCAGATAGCTCTCGGCGTCCGCTTTCAGCTTCTGCAGGATCATGGCGCTGATCTCCTGCGGGGAGAAGCGCTTTCCGTCGATATTCACACCGAAATCGGTGCCCATGTGTCTCTTAATGGACGAGATGGTGCGGTCCGCGTTCGTGACCGCCTGACGCTTCGCGGGATCACCCACCAGGCGCTCGCCGTCCTTTGCAAATGCCACGACCGAGGGGGTCGTTCTGACACCTTCCGCGTTCGCGATAACGGTGGGCTTTCCGCCTTCCATGACCGCCACGCAAGAGTTCGTCGTTCCCAGGTCAATGCCAATGATCTTTCCCATGATAGTTCCTCCTAAAAATGTTCGAATATTTGTCTGACTGTTCCCAGTCTTTTATGCTTTTACCTTCACCATCGAGTAGCGGATGACGCTGTCATGCAGCATGTAGCCCTTCTGGAATTCCTCGACCACGGTGCCGCTCTCCGCGTCGGACTCGGTGTCCTGCATTACGGCGTTATGGAAGTTCGGGTCGAACGGCTTTCCGACCGCCTCGATGGCAGTCACGCCCAGCTGTTCCAGCAGATCCGTAAACTGCTTATAGATCTTATCCATGCCGTCCGCGAAGGCCGTGGTCTCTTCCTCGGGCCGCATCGCGATGCCGCGCTCAAAATTATCAATGACCGGAAGGAGCTTCTCTACCACGCCGCGTACTCCCATGTCGTACATCTGCGACTTTTCCTTCTCGGTGCGCTTCCGGAAGTTCTCGAACTCCGCCAGGTTCCGCTTCAGACGGTCCTGCAGATCCTCGATCTGCTCATCCCGCTTATCCTTCTTCTCCTTTTTATTTCTCTTGAAGAAAGGATTTTTCGAGGCGGGTTCCTCCGGTTCCGCGCTTCCCGCGGGACCGTCCTCGGGCGTCTCATCCGCAGACGCATCCTCCGCAGGCGCCTCAGCATCCGCTGTATCCGACTCTGCTGCCGCTGCCGCGGCTTGCTCTTCCGTCCCGGCCGCCTCAGTGGCCTTCGCGAGCTCTTCTTCGGAAATTTTCTTCTCTTCTTCAGTCATGATCTTTTATGCTCCTATGTGTTAGGCTCCTGATTGGGTTCCTGAGCCGAGTTTTCATCATCCCTGATGTCTTTAAGATCCTTCACATCCTCGTAGTCCTTACTGATGACGTTCAGCTGTGCCATGACCGTCTGCAATGTGCCGACGACCTTTTCATAATCCATCCGTTTCGGTCCGACGATCCCGATCTTTCCCTTCAGGCCGTTCGCCAGTTCATATGTAGTGGTGACGACGCTGCAGTCTTTCATGCTCTCCATCGGGGCTTCATCACCGATGTAGATCCGGATGCCGTCCGGCAGATCCGCGCCCTCATAGCCTTCCGCCAAAAACTGCGCCATCTTGTCTTTATCTTCAAACGCCCCGATGATCTTCCCGGCGCGGTTTGCGTCCGCCAGCTCCGGATAACGGAAGATGTTCGTGGCGCCGCTGGTATAGACCTTCACTTCATCGTCCCGGCGGAGCGCTTCGCCCAGCGCCTCCACGACTTTTGCGACCACCCAGCGGTGCGGACCGGCTTCATCGTTCATGCTGTTCACGTCCGCCAGGCTGATCTCGTCCAGCGTCTTTCCTGCCAGTCCTTTATTCAGCAGCAGGTTCAGGGAGAGCAGGTCTTCATCCGAGAGCACATAGTCCGTGTCAAAGAACGTATTCCGGACAATGTCCCCTTCCACCACTGCAACCAACAGCAGCTTAAAGTTATCGACCCGCGACAGCTGCAGAAACTTCAGCTTATTCCCGTTCACCCGGGGGGCAGAAACCATAGCTGCATAGTTCGTGTTCGCCGCGACGACCTTAACCAGCTGTTCCAACAGGAGTTCCACGCGGTCGACCCGCTTCAGCAGGAAGTCCTGCGTAGCCAGCTCGTTTTTCTCCGGCTGCGGGATCAGCTCCAGCTCTTCCTGGCTCATCAGCTTCTCTACATACATGCGGTAAGCCAGATCCGTGGGAACACGGCCCGCCGAAGTGTGCGGGCTCATGATCAGCCCCATCTCCTCCAGATCCGCCATCTCATTCCGGATCGTGGCCGAACTCACGTTCAGATCCGTATCTTTTGAGATGGTCCGGGAGCCGACCGGTTCACCGGTCTTCTGATAATTCTTAATGATGGCTTCGATGATCTTCGGCTTTCCCTCTGACAGGTCCATAGACCCACCGTCTCTCTTTGGTTGTTAGCACTCGATGCTATTTAGTGCTAACAGCTTTCC
>CAYLPO010000357.1:0-2267 GCA_964385575.1 uncultured Lachnospiraceae bacterium
CTGGTCAAAGGAAGAAGCGTAGGCGATCAAGCCGTAACGCGAGACCGCGCCGTAAGTGGGCTTCATGCCGACCACGCCGCAGTAGCTCGCGGGCTGCCGGATGGATCCGCCGGTGTCGGTGCCGAGCGCATAAGGCGCCAGGTCCGCGCCGACCGCCGCCGCCGAGCCGCCCGAAGAGCCGCCGGGCACATGATCCGGGTTCGCCGGATTCCCGGTCGGTCCGAAGTACGAGGTCTCGGTCGTGCTGCCCATGGCGAACTCATCCATGTTTGTTTTTCCGATGATCACGGCGCCGGCATCCAGCAGCTTCTGCACCGCGGTCGCGGTGTAGGGCGGACGGAAGTTATAGAGGATCTTCGAGGCGCAGGTCGTGAGCAGTCCCTTCGCGCAGAGGTTATCCTTCAGCGCCACGGGCACGCCTGCCAGGGGGCCGGTAAGGGTACCCGCCTCGATCTGTGCCTGCACTTCGGCAGCGCGGGCGCGCGCCTCGTCTGCCAGCACGGTGATATAGCTGTGATAGCGGCCGTCTTCCGCCGCGATCTTCTCCAGATAAGCCTCGCAGGCTTCCGGCGAGGTGGTGCGGCCTTCTTTGATGGCCTGTCCGAGTTCGAGCGCGGACAGGGCAATGATTTCAGCTGAGGTCATAATGTTCTCCAATTAGTTAAAAGTCGGCGGCACGACGGCACAGCCGTCCTGTTCTTCGGGGGCGTTCGAAAGAATGTTCTCGCGATCGGGGCCGTTCGTGACCACGTCTTCACGGAATACATTCTTTACCGGGTTCACATGCGACATCGGCTCGACATCCGAAGTGTCCAGTCCGTTCATGGTGTCCATGTAGCCCAGAATCTCCTCAAGATCCTTCTTCGTACGCTCTTTTTCCGCGTCACTCAGCTCGAGTTTCGCAAGCGCCGCCACGTAATCGACCGTGCGGTCGGTAATGCTTACGGACATGATCTTCCTCCTAAAAGTCATAATCGGTCATAGTTTAGCATTTTTCAAAGGAAAATACACCCTTTCGGACGGAAACAAAATCATGTATATTTAATTAGTTTGGTAAAAACGACTGACAACGGGCTCCTCGGCGGTCTTTTCGGTGCCCGTACGAAGATAAAAGGAGCAAATCATGAAACAGTATGATGTCATCATTGTCGGAGCCGGCCCCGGCGGCATTTTCTGCGCCTATGAGCTCGAAAAACTGGACCCGTCGCTGAAGATCGCGGTCTTTGAGTCCGGAAACCGGCTGGAAAACCGCAAATGCCCCATCGACGGCGTCAAGGTCAAAAGCTGCATCAAATGCCCGGTCTGCGCCATCATGAGCGGCTTCGGCGGCGCCGGCGCATTTTCAGACGGAAAATATAACATTACGAACGACTTCGGCGGCACCCTTTACGAGCACATCGGGAAGGAAAAGGCGCTGGAGCTGATGCACTACGTGGATTCCATCAACACCTCCCACGGCGGTGCCGAGACGAAGATGTATTCGACTGCGGGCACCGACCTGAAGAAGGTCTGCCTGCAGAATAAGCTGAAGCTGCTCGACGCGCAGGTGCGTCATCTGGGCACGGACGTGAATTACACCGTGCTCGAAAACATCTTCGCGGAGCTCGAGCCGAAAGTCGATTTCTTCTTCCGCACCCCGGTCGAGACCGTGGAAAAGGCAGAGGATGGGTACATTGTCCGCTATCAGGAGAACGGTCAGCCCGCGGAGGCGTGCTGCCGGGAGTGCGTGATCTCCGTCGGCCGCAGCGGCTCGAAATGGATGGAGCAGCTGTGCCGCTCGCTGGAGCTGGAGACACACTCGAACCGCGTGGATATCGGCGTGCGCGTGGAGCTGCCCGCCGTGATCTTCTCCGCGCTCACCGACGAGCTCTACGAGTCGAAGATCACCTACCGCACCGAGGTCTATGAGGACAATGTCCGCACGTTCTGCATGAACCCGCGCGGCGTCGTCGTAAACGAGAATACGAACGGGATCGTGACCGTGAACGGCCACAGTTACAATGATCCCGCGCTCCACACGGACAATACCAACTTCGCGCTGCTGGTCTCGAAGCACTTCTCGGAGCCTTTCGAGGATTCGAACGGGTACGGCGAGAGCATTGCCCGCCTGTCGAACATGCTCGGCGGCGGCGTGATCCTGCAGCGTTTCGGCGACCTGATCCGCGGACGCCGCACGAACTGGAAGCGCGTGGAAGAATCCACGACGCGGCCGACCCTGCAGGCGACCCCCGGCGACCTGAGCCTGGTGCTGCCGAAGCGCATCCTCG
>CAYLPO010000358.1:0-2264 GCA_964385575.1 uncultured Lachnospiraceae bacterium
TGGCACCGCCCGCAAGGATCTGCTCGCAGGCGTAGGCGACGGCCTCCGCGGTCATGTCGTCGACATTGGCCGAGAGTTCATAGATGATGCCGTGATCGTCGGCATTTCCCGCCATTTCTGCGGGCAATGCAGCATCGTCCGCCGCATCCGCAGATCCGCTCTCGCCGAGCATGGCCCGGACGCAGTTTGCGGTCTCGAAATCTTTCTTTCCCATGCCGTAGCCGATCTTTTCGACCGCCATGACCGGCATGTCGCCGAACCGCGTCACGAAGTGCTTCAGCAGCGCAGCGCCCGTCGGAGTGCACAGCTCTCCGCGGATCTTTCCGCCGTAGATGGGCACGCCGCTCAGAATGCGGGCCGTCGCAGGCGCAGGCACCGGCAGGATCCCGTGCGCGCATTTGACCTCGCCGCTGCCCACATGGACCGGCGAGCAGACGACTTCGTCCGCCGCGATCTCATGCATCAGCAGGCAGACCGCCGCGACGTCCGCGACCGCATCCAGGCTGCCCACCTCATGGAAATGGATGTCCGTGACCGGCACCCCGTGCACGGCGGACTCCGCCTCGGCGATCAGGCCATAGACGGCCAGGATGTCATCCTGCACGCTCTCCGGGATCTGCATGTGTCCGCGGACGATGTGCTCGATGTCGTGCATGCCGTAATGCGCATGGCTGTGTTCATGCCCATGCGCATGATCGTGATCGTGGTCATGGTCATGAGGATGCTCGTGATCATGGTGGTGTTCGTGGCTATGATCATGGTCATATGTATGATCGTGCTCATGCACGTGCTCCTCGCCCTCCTCGGCTCCATGCACCAGCACCGCCATATGCGTACCCGTGATCCCGCATTTGACCGCGGGCTCCGGGCGATACTCTACCCCGGGGATCCCCAGCGCATTCAGCCGCGCAGCAAACCCCCGCGGATCCGGAAGCAGCTCCAAAAGGGCAGCCGTCAGCATGTCACCTGCGGCGCCCATGCCGCAGTCCAGATACAGCGTTTTCATGCTTTTGCCTCCATGTGATTGATCATATGGGCCATGTAGCCGGCCCCGAAACCGTTATCGATGTTCACGACCGCCACGCCGCTCGCGCACGAGTTCAGCATGGACAACAGGGCCGAAATACCGCCGAACGAAGCACCGTAACCCACACTGGTGGGCACCGCGATCACCGGGCAGTCGGCCATGCCGCCGACCACGCTGGCCAGCGCGCCCTCCATGCCCGCGATCGCGACGATCACGCTCGCGCTCATGATATCCTCACGGTGCGACATCAGCCGGTGCAGACCGGCCACGCCGACGTCGTAGAGGCGGACCACTTCATTGCCCAGGATCTCCGCGGTCAATGCCGCCTCCTCCGCCACGGGAATGTCGCTGGTGCCGCCCGTCGCGATCACCACGCGCCCGATCCCGTCCGGCTCCGGCATGCCGCCGATCACCGCGATCTGCGCGTCCGCGTGATAGTCCAGGGCAATGTCGGGAAGCTCAGATACACGGCTTTCCGCAGTGTCCGATGCGCCCGCGCTCTCCGTCAGGATCCGCTCCACCTCGCGGAAGCTCTCCCCGCTCAGCCGTGTGATCAGCACGCGGTCCTGTCCGTGCGCGCGCATGGTCTCTACAATCCCGGCGATCTGCGCGGGCGTCTTTCCGGCGCCGTAAATGACTTCGGGCGCACCCTGCAGGACCTTCCGGTGAAGGTCCACCTTCGCGAAGCCGATGTCCTCATAGGGCTCGTTCTTCAGTTTCAGGAGTGCCTCGTCCACCGAAAGGTCGCCGTTTCTGACCGCCTCCAGGATGTGTTTCGTTTCATTGATCATAGTTGCCTCCCGAGGGACAAAGGGCCGGACGCCCCTGTCCCGGGTCATCCGTCTTACTTCCAGGACGCCTTCCAGATGGACAGCATATCCTCATCCGACAGGATCAGCGGATCCGACTCCGGAATGCCGCCGGAGACCGTGTGGAACTTCGCGGGATAGAGCTCCAGTTCCTCCTCGGTGATCCCGTACTCGCTCATCTTCAGGTCCGCGCAGCCGACCGCCGCGATCAGCTCGTCGAGTGCCTCGATGAACTCCTTCCCGGACTTCGCGTGGTAGCGGCCCATGGCCTTCGCCATCTTGATCAGCTGCTCTTCGCCGGCGCCGCGCTGCGCGAAGAAATCATAGTACGCGTGCGAGATCATGATCAGGCCCGCGCCGTGCGGCAGATCCGGATGGAAGCTGCCCATGGTGTGTTCCATGGTGTGCTCGGAATTGCACATCATGTA
>CAYLPO010000359.1:0-2240 GCA_964385575.1 uncultured Lachnospiraceae bacterium
GGATGGAGCAAGGACACGAAAGCGTACTACAACCGCGCGAGTTACTGGGCGATGCCTCGCCTTCGAACCCCGCAGCAGCCAGGTCCGTCTCCACATTGATCTCCCGATAACGCGGATGGAGTGAAATCCAAGGGCTGATCTTCTCGTCTGCAGGTTCCGTATCAGACGCGGTTCTTTTTTCGTCGGTCTTTTCTATGAAGCCGCCGTTTTCGCCTGACGTCCACGCCATGGGCCTTCTGGCATTATCCCGACTTCCGAAATTGATCTTGGCGAGCGCTTCCGCTTCCGGCATGCTGCGGCAGAACTCCTGATACGCGTTCAATGTCTCAATATCATCGAAATCGCCGATGTTCTCATACCGGGCGGACGTTACGCCGATCTCCTGTCCCTGATAGATGATCGGTACTCCCTTCAGCAGGTACAGCATCATAGCCAGACACGTCGCCGACTCGTACCGCCGCGCGCCGTCGTCCGCCACCCGCGAGATCATGGGCGGCTGGTCATGGCTGTCGGAATAGATCGTGTAAAGGAGGTCGTGCGCCGCGGTTTCGCGCTGCCAGCGGATCAAATGGTCGCGAAGCGTCTTCATGCCAAGCGAAGGATTTGCGGATCGCGGCAGCGGCATAAACTTATCCGCGCGGCCGCTTTCCAGATGATCAAACATGATCAAAGTGCTGAGTTCACCACGGTCCGCCGCGCAATGCCGGGCCATCTCGCTAATGTCCTTCGTGAAGCTCTCTCCGACCGTGAACAGCTGTGCGGTCTTCTTCCGCCCGAACAGTTCACGAATATAATCATGCAGATGCGGCCCGAATGAATTCGCGCCTGCCGCCATATTCTTCGAGATAAAGTCAATGGTGTCGACTCGAAACCCGTCCACACCCCGATCGACCCAGAAATCCACGACGTCCTGCATGGCGCGCCTCACCGCAGGCTCCTCCCAGTTCAGGTCTGCCTGCGTGACCGCGAAAGAATGCAGGTAATATTGCCCGCGCACATCGTCGTACTCCCAGGCACTTCCCAGAAACATGGACTGCCAGTCGTTCGGCGGCGTGTCATACCAATAGTAGAAATTCCCGTAAGGACCTTCCGGATCCCTGCGCGATTCCTGAAACCAGCGATGAGCCGTAGACGTATGGTTCGGGACGAAATCGAGCAGGATCTTCATTCCGCGCGCATGCACGGCCGCGATCAGCGCATCCATATCCGCCATGGAGCCGAACTCGTCCATAATGGCACAGTAATCGGAGACATCATAACCATTGTCATCATTCGGGCTTTGAAAGCAGGGCGAAAGCCAGATCGTGTTCACGCCCAGATCCTGCAGATAGTCGAGCCGCTTCAGCACACCGGGCAGGTCACCGATACCGTCGCCGTTCGTGTCCTGAAAGCTGCGCGGCCAGATCTGGTAGATGACCATGCGCAGAAAAGCGCGATATTTTTCGTCGAGCAATGCGTGCCTCCTCACATAAAGCAGAAAAATCATCTCCGGGTGTTCCGAAGATGATTATAGTGGTCAGCTTTCGTATTTGTCATGCAGTTCTTCCCATGGTGGCATGGCAGTGCACAGTCATTCAGCATTCTGTATCACCTGCTCCAGCTGCGCAAAGAACGCTTCCGGGTGCAGCGAGAAGTACTCTGCATGGCTCAGCCCGGGATTTTCGACGATTCTTGCCGCCGGAAACGCATACCGGATATATTTCAGATCCCACGCCCTCTCCTTCTTCTCTTCCTCGCCATACCAATATTCGATCGCGCGGCAGTTCGTGCGGAAGCACCGCGGCATGGAATAATTATTCGCGGAGTAAAACGATCGCAGGATGGTCCGCGCGCTCATCAGGTTCATGCAGCGTCGGACATACTGCAGATCCTCGTCCGTGTATTTTTCAGGATCGAACAGACTGCGCAGCACCTTCATTCCTGCGTGCTTTCCGACCCAGATCATCACAAAGTCGCGCAGCGCGATCAGCCAGGTAATCGGCCTCGGCAGCCGTCTCCGCGGCTATCTGCTCGACGGAAGTGAACGTTGCGTCCGGACGATCCGGATCCATACCGGGAATCGCCGGGATCACGACGCGGTACTTCTTCGTGAGGATCGGTGTTACGAGATCAAAAATGTCCCAACAGACGCCCAACGGGTGAAACATCACGATCACATCTTCGTCTTCAGGGGCCAGGTCGTGGAATGTCATAAGAGAAGCTGCCGGAGACCCTACTGGTCCCCTTCTCCCCGGAGAGCG
>CAYLPO010000360.1:0-2228 GCA_964385575.1 uncultured Lachnospiraceae bacterium
CTGATCTCCATGGCAATTTGCTCCGTATGTTTTTAGCTCATGTGTTCACATGACGCCTCCCGGGTCATTTCCGATACACCCGATAATCGTTTCGCTCGAGTACATTCGCTGCTTTTGAGAGCGAGTTTTCATCATAAAAATCGATCTTCAGGATGGCCTCGCCGTTTTCGCGGTTATGCAGGATCCCGAGGTTTTTGATGCTTACGCGGTGTACCGCCAGAATATTGAGCACACCGGCGATGGAACCGGAGACATCCGGGACGTCGAGGGTAAGGGCATATTCCCGTTTGATGGCGCCTGCGGAACGGTCGTCCAGGCTGTTCCGGAAATCGCCGCTTTCTTTGATCGATCGATGCAGACCTTCGCGGTCACCGGTTTCGATGAGTCCGCGCAGCTTCTGAAGCTCATTTTCAAATGCATCCAGCACCTGCCCGATGGCAGACCGGTTCTCCATGCAGATCGCTTCCCACATGTCAGGGGAGGAGTTCGCGATCCGCGTGATATCCTTGAAACCGCCAGCGGCGATCCGCTTCATGGTACCTTCACGGTCATCGGAATCGCGGAGCAGGTCCACGAGCGCGAATGCGATGATATGCGGAATGTGGCTGACCGTCGCCACGGTGCGGTCGTGTTCCTCGGCATCCATGACCATAGGCAATGCCGGGATCCTGTGCACAAATTCGATCAGCCGCAGCTGTTTTTTCGCATGGGTCTCCTGGAACGGCGTGATGATGTAAAATGCGTTTTCAAACAGCAGATCGCTGGCGTTGGCATAGCCCGAACGTTCTGAACCCGCCATGGGGTGGCCGCCGATGAAATACTTCTGCAGTCCCAGCTCTGCCGCCCGTTCCATGGCGCCGGTCTTCGTACTGCCGACATCGGTCAGAATGGCATCTTCTTTCAGATAAGGACGGATCCGCTCCATGTTCTCGAGGTTCACGCTGACGGGAGCACAGAGGAAGATGATATCACAATCCGCAAAACTATCATCGATCCCGTCCGCAATGACGTCAATATCGCCGTTTAGCTGTGCCTGGAGCAGGGACGGGAGATCCGTATCCCATGCAATGATTCTGGTATTCGGATCCTGTTTTTTGATGCTTTTGGCAAGGGAGCCTCCGATGAGACCCAGTCCGAGAAATCCTGCGGTGTTGCTGAGCATGGTTTTTTCCTCCGATTTCACGCGGTTGCCCGCGTCAGAAGAAGGCATTCGTCAAAGCCCGCGCGGGAATACATATTGCTGTGATATGGCTTTCATTTTAACATTTACACTTTAACGTGTCAAATCGTTAAAGTGCTAAAACAGAGGTTGCGAATCATTATAAAAAGCATTAGAATATTTTTGTTTGCGGACATATGCCGAATGCGTTACAGACGGATCGTTTCGTCCGCAGCCGTCAGCCTGATCATATGCCCTTACGGAAGGGCCTGAAATATAAAACTTAGAAGGAGAGTAACAGAATGAAGGTTTATGATAAAGCTCATGTCAGAAACGTTGCGTTGTTCGGACACGGCAGTTCCGGAAAGACGACTTTGGCCGAGTCGCTGGCTTACCTCACCGGCGTTACGACCCGTCAGGGAAAAGTCAATGACGGTAACACGATCAGCGATTTTGATAAGGAAGAGCAGAAGCGCGGGTTCTCGATCGGCATGACGACGATCCCGATCGAGTACAGAGATTGCAAAATCAACATTCTGGATACTCCCGGTTATTTCGACTTCGTGGGTGAGACCGAGGAAGCCGCCTGCGCTGCGGACGCCGCCATCATTGTCGTGAACGGAAAAGCCGGCGTGCAGGTCGGCGTTCAGAAGGCTTGGGATCTGTGTGAGAAGAACGGTATTCCGCGCATGTTCTTCGTCACGAACCTTGACGATCCGAACTCGAGCTACAGAGGGATCGTCGAACAGCTTCAGGAACGCTACGGAAAGAATACGGTCATGCCGTTTGAGCTGGCGATCCGTGATGATGACAAGCTGGTCGGATACGTGAACCTGATCCTTCAGAAGGGCGTGAAGTTTACCGGTAAGAAGGGCGAGAAGGAAGACTGCGCGATCCCGGATTATCTGCAGCCGAACTTTGAGGAATGCGAGAATGCGCTGCAGGAGGCCGTGGCGGAGTCTTCCGAGGAACTCATGGACCGTTTCTTCGACGGAGAGGTCTTTACGCCCGAAGAGATCGCATCGGCGCTTTTCCAGAATGTGAAAGACGGTTCGATTGTACCGGTTAT
>CAYLPO010000361.1:0-2223 GCA_964385575.1 uncultured Lachnospiraceae bacterium
CCCGGAGGCATATGCAGCTGGAAGCCGCCGACCTTCCCGTAGTCGGTGGCCTGCGTCTCGAAATACTGTTCCGCGCCGTCGGGAGCCCAGTCCTGCGCGTCAAAGCCGCCGTTCAGCCGGAACATTTCCGCGAAGATCGCGCGAAGCTCCTTCAGGTCCTCCGGGCTCACGGCCAGCTTCTGGTAGGAATAGTAGGGATCGTCCATCGGCGCATGGTGCAGCCCGTCCTCCAGGATGGGCCAGGTGTTCTCGATGTCGACCATCATCCAGCGCTCGGCGTGGGCTTCGCCCCAGCCTTTATGACCCAGGCTGCCGACGAAGTACTCGTCCTCCTGAATGTTCAGGTGGATCCGCTCCATGACGTAGCGGTTCATGTACGCTTTCTGGAGGATAGGCGGATACTTTTTATAGAGTTTCTCGGCCTCCATCTGGATACGGTACTTCGAAGGGTCGGCAATGATGAGTCTGTCACGTACAGCATCCCGGAGACGGCCTACACGCTCGGTGTAGGGTCTGAATGTATACATGGTGTTGCCCCTTTCAATCTGGGAATTGTAAGTGTTTCGTATTGATATGCGGGCCGGCCCGTTTCCGGGTCGGCCCGTGCAGCTTAATGGAGCGTATTCGTCAGCCCAGCATATTCTCCGTGCGGCTGATCAGGTCGTTCTGGCAGTCCTTGTTCAGCTCCACGAAGTACGCCGAGAAGCCGGCGATGCGGACGACCAGTTCATTGTACGCATCCGGATCCGCCTGCGCCGCGCGCATGGTGTCTGCGGAGACGATATTGTACTGGACTTCCATGCCGCCGTCCTCCATGAAGGCTTTCGTCATGGCGCGGAGCTTGTCCATGCCGTCCTCGCGCTGGAGCGCCGAAGGATGGATGCGGATGTTCAGCGCCATGCCGTTCATGAAGCGGGTGTGATCGAACGCGAGCGCCGAGTTCAACACCGCGGTGGGGCCGTTCGTGTCGCGTCCCTGCGCGGGGGATGCGGCGTCAGCGATCGGCTCGCCGGCGAAACGTCCGTCCGGGGTCGCCCAGGTGGTGTAGCCCTGTGCGACGTGGTCCGCCGCGCCGTACATGCCGCCCTTGAAGATACGGCTTCTGCGGCTGTAGCAGCCCTCGCACATCTCGCGGTAGGTGCTCACGACCCAGGCCATCATCTCGTCCGCGTAAGGATCCGCATTGCCGTAATGCGGGACCTGGTTCCGGACGATCTGGCGCAGGTCCTCATGGCCCTCCCAGTTCGCCATGACCGCGTCGTAAAACTCGCGCGTCGTGACGGTCTTCTTATCGAAGCACAGGTACTTGATCGCGGTCAGCGAGTCTGCCACGGTCGCCAGACCCACGGCGGTGCAGCCGTACGAATTATACTTCGCGCCGCCGCAGACCACGTCCACGCCGGTCTCCATGCAGCCCTCCATCGTGATGGAGAGGATGGGATGCGTGTCATAGTGCATGAAGAGCTCTTCAACGTAGTTCTCGACGGAGACCTGCGCCCGCAGCACGTAGGTCGCGAGCTTTTTCCATGCCTCCTGGAGCTCCTCGATGCTCTCCATCTCATAGAGGTAGCCGGTGTGGATGGTGCACTGCTCGTTGTTATATGGGTTCCGGCCGTCGTTCATGGCCATGTCGAGGATGGTGCTGTAGTAGGTGTAGGCTTCGGGCGGGTTCGTGCCGTTTCCGGCGGCGTAGTCATTGCCCGAGCCGGTGATCTCCTGACAGCCGATCAGCGCATAGTCGCGGGCGTCGCGCAGCGTGAAGCCGAGCTCCTTGACGATGCTCGGGACGATGACGTCGTCGTTCTGGAAGAGCGGGAGACCGCCGACCAGACGGTTCACCTCGAACGCCAGGTTCCAGAGCTCGTCCGGCGTCTTGCTGCTCACGCGCAGAGAGATGGTCGGGTCATGCAGCGTGAGTCTGCCGACCGACTCCAGCGTCATGAAGGTGACGGGGTTCGTCGCGTCCTCGCCGGTGTCAGGGTCAATGCCGCCGATCGTCGTGTGCAGGTAGGTGTTTCCGATGCCGATGATCGCGGTCAGCGGGCCGACGCCGCCGTTATAGAAGTTGTTGATCTTCATGAAGAAGCAGTCGGTGATTTCCTGGGCCTGATCCATGGTCAGCCGGCCTTCCTCGAGATCTTTCTCCAGATACGGCCAGGTGTACTGGTCGAAGCGGCCGAACGAGCCGATGTCGGTCATGCCGGACATGGTCAGCATCTTCAC
>CAYLPO010000362.1:0-2215 GCA_964385575.1 uncultured Lachnospiraceae bacterium
TCTCATCCCACATCATGAAGATGTCCGAAGGGGCCATGGACATGATGTAAGCGACCTTCTTGCCAGCAACGGGGGAATCAACGTTCGCCGCCGCACCGCCTTCGGTCTCGCCGGCGTCATCCGCGGGAGCCGCGGGAGCGCTGCCCTGATCCGCGCCGCCGTCAGTGCTCTGACCGCCGCCGCCGCAGGCAGCCAGCGAGAACACCATAGCCAGTGCTAAAAACAAAGCTACGATCTTTTTCATTTGTGTCTCCTCCTTAAAATATTAGTACCGCGGGATACTGCCCCGCGCAAACTACGCATAGATTATAACACTAAGGCAATCATTATTAAGAAGTGATTTGATTTCGTTCATTTTTTTGGTGAGTGACGCTAATTTTTTGATTTGTTCATTAGGAATGTTGCACAATAAAAACACCACATCTCCGCGCGAAAGTAGGTACATCTGTTGTGACTATGCGACAAAAAAGGAGAGTTTCGCGCGGAAACTCCCCCTTTTTCTGAGTTCACATTTTGTTCATGGTTTGTTCACAGGCATCCCTTTTGCAGGATCACGCAGGAGTAGAACGCCTTTTCCGTCGTCGCCACGATGGCATAGGACTTTTTCGCCTCCTCGTAGAAGCTGAACCGGTCGATAAATCCGACCGCGTCCGCGCCGCGCTCGTCGTGCTTCGCGACGATCTCTTTGAATTCATCCCAGACCGGGCATTCCAGATCCTTATGCTGCTCCTGCTTATCCATGATCAGGACTGGATGTTCGACCTCATCCAGCGGAAACAGCGTCAGGATCGCGTCCAGCATCGTCGTCGCGCCCACACCGTCGCAGCGGATCAGAATGTTATCCTTTGCATTCGAGGCTGCGGGATAATTCGCGTCGCCGATCACCAGGCGGTCTCCGTGGCCCATCTCGGCCAGCACTTTCAGCAGTTCCGGCGAAATGACATCGGGAATTCCTTTTAACATATCCGTCCTCCTTATCCGCGCAGGAACGCCTGCATCCCCTTCAGCATATAAAGGCCCGCGACGGCGCCCTGGTCCGCGACACCGTCCGCGACATTGGCATGAACAGCGGCCTTTCCGAATACCGGCTTCATGGACTTCGTGGCCTCAACGCCTTCCTCAGCGCCCTTCACTGCGGCGTCCATGATCTGTTCCAGATCCGCCCCGGGGTTCGCCGCGAAAAATTTCGCTGCCTTATCCGCCGCAGCGCCGACCGCATCCAGGATGGTGCGCTGGCCGCGCTCGCATTTTCCGCGGTTTGCGATGCCTTCCGCAAACGCGCCCAGATACTTCACGAGCGCCTCCGCGTCCATCTCGCTTACGCCCTTCAGGGCCTTTCCGCCGGCCATGATGCCGGAGGACATCAGCGTGCCCATGGTGGACGGAACCACGGACGACATCTTCATGCCGCCCTTTGCGAGCGTCTTTCCGACATCGCCGGCCTCGGTGTTCGCTTTCAGAAGTTCGGGCAATGCACCATAGCCCTTGCTCATGGTCAGTCCCAGATCGCCGTCGCCCATCTTCGCGTCCATCTCGCAGAGTTCTTCCTTCTTCTCCGCAAACAGGTCACCCACACACTGAAACAGCGCCGGACGCTGATCAACTGAGATCGTTTTCATAGACTCCTCCTTCCGCGGCATTGCCGTCGGTTATTTCTGACAGTAGAACGGCGTGCTCACGGGCATGTCGATCTGGTCTTTCATCTCCTGATCCGCCATGCGGCAGATGCTGATGGAAGCGCCTGCCATCTCCATGGACGTCGCGTACTCGCCCACGAACGTGCGGTAGATGCCGATGCCCTTCTCCTTCAGGATCTCAGCGACCTCGCCGCTCAGGATGTAAAGTTCCTCGACCGAAGTGGCGCCCAGACCGTTGATCAGCACACAGACTTCTTCGCCTGCCGCGACCGGCATGTCTTTCAGAATGGTCTCCATGGACTCGGCCGCGATCTCCTTCGCGGTCTTGATGGGGCCGTTCCAGATGCCGGGCTCGCCATGGATGCCCATGCCCATGGCCATCTCATCATCGCCCAGCGTGAAGTTCGGGTGACCGACCTCGGGAATGATGCACGGAGTCAGCGCGAAGCCGACCGTGCGGGTGTTGTCTTTCGCCTTCTGCGCGGCCGCAAGGACTTCGTCCAGCGTGCCCATCTGCGCAGCCTTCGCGCCGGCGCACTTATACATAAAGAAGATGCCGGCCACGCCGCGGCGGATGT
>CAYLPO010000363.1:0-2204 GCA_964385575.1 uncultured Lachnospiraceae bacterium
ACCCGAACGAGTACCTGCTCCAGAACTATGAATACTACGTCCAGCAGTGGTTGAACCAGGAGCCCACGCTCCGGAAGATCACCCCGAATGTCGCTGAGGCCGGGCAGCTGCGGTCCGAGGACGAGATCCGCATGTTCATCATTGCCTTCCGGTCCATGGCGCAGACGCTCGCCACCCTGAAAACCTTCTCGAAGTTCGACTGGAAAGACCTGGAAGTAGTTCTCGGCGAAGACGAGTACGAGGGCTATAAGAGCTGGTACCTGTACTATAAAGACCAGCTGAGTGACCCGAACCCGAAGGTTCCGGTCCCCGTAGACGTGGACTTCGACATCGAGCTGGTCCGCACCGACCGGATCAATGTCGTCTACATCCTGAACCTCCTGAAGAAGGCGAAGGCCGCCGGGAAGACCGACGAAGAACGCCAGGCGGATGTGGATCTGATCCTGCGCGAGATCGAGCGATCGGATAACGAGGTCCTGCGCCTGAAGAAGGAAGTCATGCGGTCCTTCATCCTGAACCGCTTCTATGAGCTCCCGGACGACGTGGATATCATGGCGGCATACACCCAGTTCGAACGGGAGCAGATGCAGGCGGACATGGAAGAATTCGCATACGACAGCGGCGTCGATTACGCGATCATTTCTGACCTGTTTTCGGAGTTCGTATTCACGAGACGTGTCTCCGACGACGAGATCCGCAAGCGCCTGGAGGCATACAAGTTCGGCCTCTTAAAGATCACGAAACTGACGAAAGCCATCCATGGCTTCATCGAAGAAACCTACCGGAAGTTTAAGGCGGAGGGAGAATAATGGCAGAGAACACCACCTATCAGGCACAGGCAAACGACCTTTCCCAGAAGCTCTGGGCCATCGCGAACGAGCTGCGCGGAAACATGGACGCCAGCAAGTTCAAGAACTACATCCTCGGGACTATTTTTTACCACTACCTCTCGGAACGCACGGTCCAGTACATGGAAGATCTGCTGAAGAATGACGGCGTGAGCTACGAGGAGGCCTTCGCGGATGATGACTACCGCCCCGTGGTCGAGGAGTGGTCGCTCTCGAAGCTGGGCTATGTGATCCGCCCGGAGAACCTGTTTACGAACCTGATCCGAAAGATCGCCTCGCCGGTGAATGATGAGGATCGTTTCAGTATCGAGGACTATGAGCGCGCGGTCAATGAACTGACCGGCTCCACCATGGGCTACTCTTCGAACAAGGCCTTCGACGGCCTGTTCAATGACATGCGGCTGCAGGACCCCGACCTGGGCGACAGCGTCTCCGATCGCACGAACCTGATCAGCCGGGTTCTGCTGCGCGTTTCTGAGATCGATTTCGATCTGCGGGACTCGCAGTTCGATGTGCTGGGAACGGCCTACATGATCCTGATCGGTCTGTTCGCCAGCGACGCCGGAAAGAAGGGCGGCGAATTCTTCACGCCGACCGGCCCGTCGCGTCTGTGTGCGACATTGGCCACGCTGGGTCTGGAAGAGGCGAAGTCCGTGGGCGACTGCACCTGCGGATCCGCGTCCATGCTGCTGGAAGTCCAGAAGCACCTGTCGAAGCACCGGGTAGGTCATTTCTACGGGCAGGAGAATAACGCCTCCACCTACAACATGGCGCGCATGAACATGCTGATGCACGGCGTGGACTGGGATAAGTTCGACATCTATAAAGGCGACACCCTGACGGATGATAAGTACGATCAGTTCAACCTCCCGGGAGATGAGAAGCTGACCGTGCAGGTCTGTAACCCGCCGTACTCTCTGAAGTGGGATGCAAACCCGAAGTTCGAGGAGGATCCCCGGTATGCCGGCGCGGGCAAACTCGCGCCGAAGAGTCATGCGGACATGGCCTTCCTGGAGCACATGATCTATCATATGGATGATGAGGATGGACGGATCGCGGTCCTGCTGCCGCACGGCGTCCTGTTCCGCGGCGGTGCGGAGGAGGCCATCCGCAAGTACATCATCCGTGACCTGAACCGCCTGGATGCGGTCATCGGTCTTCCTGCGAACCTGTTCCACGGGACGGGTATTCCGGTGTGCCTGCTGGTATTAAAGAGCCATCGGAACGGGAATACGGACAATATTCTGTTCATCGATGCCAGCAAGGAGTTCGAGAAGGGCAAGCAGCAAAACATCCTCCGCGACACGGATATCGAGAAGATCGTTACGACCTATGAGGAGCGCAAGGATGTGAACA
>CAYLPO010000364.1:0-2190 GCA_964385575.1 uncultured Lachnospiraceae bacterium
ATCGCGTTCCTGTCCGAGGCCGGAGAGGGTGCCGCGTTCCGCAACACCACGCTCGAAGATGTCTTCGTGGCGCGGGTCGGAAGGTCGCTGGAGAAAAAATAATGGGCATCATCACCGTTATCTGGGAAAAATGGACGGAGTTCAAACGGGACTTCTATAAGATCACCATGGCGGCCATCATCTCGCCGCTCATGTACCTGATCATTTTCGGACTGGGGATACAGACGACTTCGCACGGGGAGCCGTATCTCAACTTTCTGATTCCCGGTATCGTCGCGATGTCCACGATGACCGGCAGCTTCTCGGCCGTGGCGCAGAACATGAGCGTGCAGCGGCTGTATGAGAAGGCGCTGGATCAGATCATGATCTCGCCCACACCGCTGTGGCAGTTCATTCTGGGACAGATCATCGGCGGCGCGCTGCGCGGCATGTACGCGGGGTGTGTGATCATGCTTTTGACCCTGCCGATCCGGACGGGGCTGCATTACTCCCCGCTGACATTTGTGATCATGTTTTTGAATGGGATGGTGTTTGCGACGATCGCGCTGGTGCTCTCGTTCCTGGCGAAGAGCTACACGGACGCGCCGCGCTACACGGCGTTCATCATTACCCCGATGTCGTTTCTGTGCAACACGTTTTTCGCGACCGACACGATGCCCGGCGGCATCCGTCAGGTCGTGCAGGCGCTGCCGTTATCGCAGGCGAGCAGCATGATCCGGACCATTGCGCTCGGAGAGCGTCCGAACCTGATCGGGATTCCTATCCTGCTGATCTATCTGGTCGTGTTCGCGCTGATCGCGGTGGCGTTTATTTACAAGAAGAAGAACCTCTAACGAAAGGAACATCCTATGGCAGAGAAGGCATTGTTGGTCGTGAGCTTCGGCTCGACCCATGAAGACACGCAGGAGAAGGCCATCGCACCGGCGGAGCAGGATCTGGCTGCGGCATTTCCGGATCGGAAATGCTACCGTGCCTGGAGCAGCCGCTTCATCTGCAGAAAGATGAACGAGCGCGGCAAGCATGTCGATACGCCGGAGGAGGCGCTCGAGCGCATGGCGGCGGACGGGATCACGGACGTGCTCGTGCAGCCCACGTTCCTGACGCCGAACGTGGAATATCTGCAGACGCTGGAGGCCGTTCGCGCCGCGAAAGACCGTTTTGAGCGCATCGCCTGCGGAACGCCGGTGATCACGACGGAGGCGGATGCGGAGGCGCTCGCGCAGGTGATCACGGAGATCTACCCCATGCGCGAGTGGGAAGCCCTGGTTCTGATGGGTCACGGCACGGAGCCCGGAAAGCTGCCGGAGGGCATGGACCCCGACCGGCCTTATCAGATGCTGGCGGATGCGTTCGAGGCGAGGGAAGGACAGGTGAGCGGCGCGTACATCGTGGGCGTTCTGGAAGCCGGCGGCGGGATCGATGCGGTCTGCGAGCAGGTGCGCGAGCTGTCGCCCTCGGGGATCACGCTGGCCCCGCTGCTGGTGACTGCCGGTGATCATGCGAAGAACGATATGTCCGGCGACGAGCCGGATTCCTGGAAGAACATTCTGGCGGGCCTGGTGCCGCAGGTGAACTGCATTGTGAAGGGCCTGGGCGAGTATTCGGAATTCCGCGCGCTGTGCATTGCGCACGCGAAGCGCGCCGAGGAGATCTGAGTGAAAAAGAACGGACTGAAAAAGTTCATATGCGTCCTCGCAGGAGTGATCTGTGCGCTCCTGCTGGCGGAACCTGCGTTTTTCGGGACGGAGCTGTACCCGGCTGCGCAGGCCGCGGAAGGCTATGAGGAGGTCGCGAACTGGGATGAGATGGGCGCGGTCATGGACGTGGTCCGCTACGGGATGACGCCCATCTACGGGCAGGACATCGCCGACGGGACCTATGTGGTCGACACGATTTGCAGTTCCCGCTTCTTCCGTATCCTGGAGGCCAAGGTCACGGTCGAGGACGGGGAGATGACTGCGGTCCTGACCATGTCCTCGCGGAGCTACTCCTACGTCTACCCGGGGACCCCGGAGGAGGCTGCGGCGGCGCCGCTCGAGGATTACATTCCGCTCGAGGATGACGGCGAGCGCTACACCTTCACCATCCCGGTCTCGGAGTTTAACGGTGCGGTGAGCCTCTCGGCGTTTTCCGTCCGCAAGGAGAAGTGGTACGGGAGACAGATCGTGTTTGAGGCGGCGTCATTGCCCC
>CAYLPO010000365.1:0-2178 GCA_964385575.1 uncultured Lachnospiraceae bacterium
TCCCCAGAAAAAGCTGGGCATTCCGGATCTGCTTCTGTACATGAAGGACTGCATTGCCCTGAGCGACATCGTCCTGATCCTGGTGATGACCCTGGTCGTATCCGTGATCGGCCTGCTCATGCCGCGCCTGACCGCGACGCTGACCGGACCCGTGCTCCGCAGCGGCCGCGGAGACGCCGTGATCGGCATTGCCATCTGCATGATCTGCGTCGCGCTCTCGACCCAGCTGCTTTCCAGCGTGAAGGGTCTGATCATGAGCCGCCTGAATACCAAAACATCGCTGGGCGTCCAAGCCTCCATGATGATGCGCCTGCTGGCCATGCCGGCGGGGTTCTTCCGCCAGTTCAGCGCCGGCGAGCTGAAGACCCGCTCCATGTCGGTCAACCAGCTCTGTTCGGTGCTTCTGGGCATGGTGCTGTCCACGGGACTTACGTCGCTCTCATCGCTGCTGTATGTCTCGCAGATCTTCCACTACGCCCCGATGCTGGTGGTCCCTTCGCTGGTGATCATCGTGATCACGGTCGCTTTTTCGGTCCTGTCCACGCTGGTCCAGATCGGCATTAACAAACAGCAGATGGAAAATGCGGCCAAAGAGTCCGGCATGACCTACGCCCTGATCACCGGCGTGCAGAAGCTGAAGCTGGCGGGCGCGGAAAAACGCGCGTTCGCCAAATGGCTGAACCTGTACGCGACGGGCGCGGAGCTGACCTATAACCCGCCGCTGTTTATCAAGCTGAACGGCGTGATCACCATGGCCATTACGCTGATCTCGAATATCGTGCTCTATTTCCTGGCGATCCGGAGCGGGATCGACCAGCCGTCCTACTTCGCGTTCACGGCGGCCTACGGCATGGTCTCCGGAGCGTTCATGTCGCTGTCCTCGATCGCGCTCTCCGCTGCGCAGGTCAAGCCGATCCTGGAGATGGCGGAACCGTTCCTGAAAACGGAACCGGAGACGGCCGAAGGCAGGGAGATCGTTACGAAGATCTCCGGCGGGATCGAACTGGATCACATTTCCTTCCGCTACAGCGACGACATGCCGTTTATCCTGCGGGATCTGTCCTTAAAGATCCGGCCCGGCGAATATGTCGCCATCGTCGGAAAGACCGGCTGCGGCAAGTCCACCCTGATGCGTCTGCTGCTGGGCTTTGAGAAGCCGCAGAAAGGCGCCGTCTACTTCGACGGGAAAGATCTGGAGCGTCTGGACAAGGCCTCCTTGCGCAAAAAGATCGGTACGGTCACGCAGGATGCAGGCCTGTTCCAGGGCGATATTTATTCGAACATCGTCATCACGGACCCTTCGCTGACCGTGGAACAGGCCTGGGAGGCCGCGGAGACCGCAGGGATCGCCGACGACATCCGCGCCATGCCCATGGGTATGTACACGATCATCGCCGAAGGGCAGGGCGGCATCTCCGGCGGACAGCGGCAGCGCATCATGATCGCGCGCGCGGTGGCCCCGAAGCCGAAACTGCTGATGTTCGACGAAGCCACTTCTGCGCTCGACAACCGCACGCAGCGGCAGGTGTCCGAAGCGCTGGACGGCATGGGCTGTACGCGGATCGTCATTGCCCACAGGCTCTCCACCATCCGCCACTGCGACCGCATTCTGGTGCTGGACGGCGGGCGAATTGTCGAGGACGGCACCTATGATGAACTGATCGAAAAAGGCGGGCTGTTCGCGGAGCTGGTGGAGCGGCAGCGGCTGGACACCGCGGGGTGAACCGGAAGCCACGGAGATAAGGCCGGTCGATTTCGCTTATGAACTACACAGGAGGTACTCTTATGGCAGAACAACTGAACCTGAATGATCTGGAACACGTTTCCGGCGGCGCTTCCGCCCACAATAATGACCGGGTCTATATCGTGCAGGAAGGCGATACGCTTTCCGAGATCGCGCTGAAACACGGAACTACCACCAAAAAACTGGCGCTGCTCAACGAGGACATTCTGATCCGGGCTGCGCAGCGCCACGGAGTGGATCCGCAGGATCCCTCCGAATATATGAATTATATTTACGCGGGCCAGAAGCTGCGTCTGCCCTGACCATGACACAGGCCGGATGCAGCGTCTTCCCTGACGGTTCTACTTCATCTGGAAACCCTTCATGGCTTCCGGCGTGACGTTCACGAAGAATTTGACCGACATGGGATTGTTATGATCCACGATCTCGCTGTG
>CAYLPO010000366.1:0-2176 GCA_964385575.1 uncultured Lachnospiraceae bacterium
GTGATTAAATATTAAGGATACGCTTACATCGTTCCCGGCTATTCTATGTTAGGAGAGGGGCGTTAAAGTCCCACATCTGACAATCACAGGAGACATCACATGGAAAAGTTCAAAGGTTTCTGGAAGACCGCAGTGCGCCGAAAAAAATTCTGGGCGATCATTATCATCGCTGCAGTGCTGATCTTCCTGGGTGTCCGCGCGCATCAGGTCCGCAGCGCTATGATGGAGGGTTTCGACGACTTCGCCAGCGAAGCGCAGATGGCAGAAGTCACACCGGATACCATCCGCAGTGTGGTCAGCGGTACCGGCAGCGTCGCGGTGGCAGAGACGGTCGAGGTGACCGCCCCGTCCGGAATCATTGTCCAGCATGTCCTGGTCGAGAAAGGTGACCGCGTGTCGGCCGGAGATCACATTGCCGAGCTGAACATGACCTCCATCCTGCGCGCGCTGACCACGGTGGACGCGAATATTTCGGCCATCGACACGCAGCTGCGCGGCGGCGGATTAAACGCGATCCAGCGCGAGCAGCTTCAGGCGGAGCGCGGAGACCTGCAGACGACACGTGACCAGCTTGCGGCTCTGAAGGATTCTCCGTATATCATCGCTACGATCGACGGCGTGATCAATGACCTCTACCTCACTGACGGCGCCGAGATCAGCCGGACCGCGTCCTCTTCGCAGAGCGGATCCGACCAGCCGTCGATCTCTGACTACCCTGAATACACTTCCTCCGGCGGAATGATCTACGGTGCCAAGCCCGCGGCTCACGGGAAACCGGAAGCCGCTCCGGCATTGACCATTCTGGCAAACGAAGGAACCGACGGTGCCGGCAATGAAGGCTCCGGCGAAAATCCGTCCGGCAGCGGCGAGACTCCCTCGGGCGAAGATCAGCAGCCGGAGACGCCTGCCGATCCGCCCCTGGTGCAGATCACAGACTTCCGGCGGTTCATCCTTGTCCAGCCCTCGACCGGAAACACCCCGCAGGACGCCATTACCGAGACCCGCTATTACACCGGCGAGATCACCTGGAACCCCGCTCACGCTTCCTTTGAACCGAACACGGCCTATACCGCGACCTCGGTCCTGACCGCAAAAGACGGTTATACGTTCGCCGGCCTGACCTTCGCCGACCTGCCGGCCGGCTGGGTCTATGAGATCAGCGATGACGGCACCGAGCTGACCATCACCAGCATCTTCGACAAAACCGCACCGGTCCCCGAAACGACACCTGTGGAACCCGAAACCATCACACCGGTTCCGGAAGACGAGACCATCCCGGACATCCCCATTCCGGATTACGGCGGAGGCGGCGGATATGACTACGGCGGCGGAGGCTCCGACGCACTGCCTTCGACCACCACGAACGCAAACGCCCTTGCTGTGGTGTGCACCATTGCCAAGCCCGACACCGCAAAGATCACATTGAGCGTGGACGAGGCGGACATTCTCTCCGTTCACGAAGGTCAAGCCGCGACGATCACGCTGGATGCTTTCGCGAACCAGACCTTTGAGGGCACGGTGACCCGTGTCTCCCAGACCGCCACGGGCGGCGGCGGAAGCGCGAAGTACACGGTGGAGATCACCTTCGACCGCGATGAGAACATGTTCATCGGCATGAGCGCTTCGGCTGAGATCTTTGTGGCGGACGCCGAGAACGTCCTCACCATCCCCATGCTGGCGCTGCAGCAGCACGGCGACCAGACCTTCGTTTACACCGGCGTCGACGAGGAAGGAAACCTGATCGGCGATACGGAAGTCACGACTGGCGTGTCGGACGGCACGCTCGTGGAGATCGTGGACGGGCTTTCGGAGGGTGATGTCGTCTACTACTACCGCACCGGCGGCGAGGAAGACTGGTATTACTACGAAGAATATGTCGGCTGATCCGGCTCGAAGGACACTGCTATCTCTGCACCAAAGGAAAAACTATGATCGTTTTCAAGGACGTTTCCAAAATTTATAAAATGGGCGATGAAGAGCTTCGCGCGCTCGACCACGCCTCGCTGCACATCCGCGAGGGCGAGTTCGTCGCGATCATCGGCCCTTCAGGCAGCGGCAAATCCACGCTCATGAACATCATGGGCTGCCTGGACACCGCCGACGAGGGCGAGTATCCTATGCTTCACAGTTCCGCCAAAAACGCTTCAAGCGGAATACCGGCCATTGCCAGAATGTT
>CAYLPO010000367.1:0-2176 GCA_964385575.1 uncultured Lachnospiraceae bacterium
GGAGCGGCGCCCATGGTGCCGGAGGGGAGACATGAAATTTTTTGTGACAGGCGTCGGCGGCCAGCTGGGCCACGATGTCATGAATGAATTGGCGAAACGCGGCTATGAAGGAGTGGGAAGCGACATCCACCCCGCGTATGCCGGGATCCAGGACGGAACCCCGGTGTGCGGCATGCCGTACGTAAGCCGGGCTATTACGGCCGCCGCCGCGGCGGCGGCGCAGGTCGCGAAGGCCGCGCCGGATGTGGTCGTGCACGGTGCGGCCTGGACTGCGGTCGATGCAGCGGAGGACGAGGAGAACCGCGCGAAAGTGCAGGCGATCAATGTCGACGGTGCGAAGAACATGGCCGAGGCCGCGAAGGCCTGCGGAGCGAAGATCATCTATCTGAGCACGGACTACGTGTTTGACGGACAGGGTACCGAGCCCTGGGAGCCGGACTGCAAGGACTATGCGCCGCTGAACGTCTACGGTCAGACGAAGCTCGACGGCGAGCTGGCCATTGCAGGGATCACGGACCGGTATTTTATCGTCCGTATCGCATGGGTGTTCGGCCTGAACGGATCGAACTTCATCAAGACCATGCTGCGCGTAGGGAAGACCCATGACACGGTCCGCGTGGTCAATGACCAGATCGGAACTCCGACCTATACGCTGGATCTGGCCAGACTGCTGGTCGACATGGCGGAGACGGAAAAGTACGGCTACTATCATGCGACGAACGAGGGCGGCTATATCTCCTGGTATGACTTCACGAAGGAGATCTACCGCCAGGCTGGCTACACGACTGAGGTGATCCCAGTCACCACGGAAGAGTATGGCCTGTCGAAGGCGGCGCGACCGTTCAATTCCCGCCTGGACCGCTCGAAGCTGGTCCGGGAAGGCTTTACCCCGCTGCCGGTCTGGCAGGACGCGTTGACGCGGTATCTGGAGGTGCTCGACATTGACAGCCTTTGAGGAAAGAACCGGTGCGCAGACCGGCGGAAACGCCGGCACGGAAGGCGAGAAGCCTTTCCTCACGGTCGTCACCCCGACCTATGAGCGCGCAGAGGAGCTGGAAGACCTCTATGAGTCGCTGAAAGCCCAGACCCTGCATCGGTTCGTCTGGCTGGTCGTTGATGACGGCAGCACGGACGGCACGGAAGCGGAGGTCCGCGGCTGGCAGCGCGAGGGTCTGATCCCGGTCCGCTATCTGAAGAAGAAAAACGGCGGGAAACATACCTGCCTGAATCTGGCGCTGAACTGGATCGACACGGAGCTCACGATGATCGTGGACTCGGACGACCGCCTGACGGAGGACGCCTGTGCGAAGATCCTGGAGATCCACGAAAAGTATCGTGATGATGCGAGCCTTTGCGGCTACGCGTTCCTGCGCGGTTTTCCGGACGGCAGCATCAACGGTGCGCCGTTTGCGGCGGATGAATGGAAAGCCAGCTATATTACGGCACGGGTCAATGCCGATGATATGCAGGCGGACAAAGCCGAGGTCTTCCGAACCGAGGTCTTCCGTCAGTACCGTTTCCCGGAGATTCCCGGGGAAAACTTCATCGGTGAGGACGTGGTATGGATGCGCATGGCGCGGAAATATTTCATGATCCACGTGAATGAGATCGTATATATCGGAGATTACCTCGAGGACGGCCTGACAAAGAACCGCAGGGCGCATAACCTTGCCTGTCCGAAAGGATGCGTGCTCCGCGCACTGGAGTTCATGAAGCCGGACGTGGCGCTGAAACCTCGGATGAAGGGGTCTGTCCAGTACATCGTTTACGGGCGTTTCGCCGGGCTTTCCCTGGAGGAACTGATCGAGAAGGCGCGGTTCCCGCGCTGGGCACAGATGGCTGCGGTGCCGGGAGAACTGATCTACCGGCGGTGGAGCGGGCGCTGACTTAGAGCGGGTACCGCGGACGAATGTTCGAACATGCATATGAGACTGAAGAAAAAAGCCTTAAAGATCGCCATGCTGGGGCATAAATCTTTTCCTTCCAGAGAAGGCGCATACTCTTCAGCAAATATCTGGCCAAGCTTTAGAGCTGCGTCGCGATAATCATCCAGTTTATGGCCTCCCTGTTTCTCGTATAGGCTGATCAATCCTTGCCATGCCGTCCTGTCATTCTCTTTCGCACGGGTTGCGGCGAGGTATGCCTTTTCGGCGTCACTGTTCTTGTTCAATTTATC
>CAYLPO010000368.1:0-243 GCA_964385575.1 uncultured Lachnospiraceae bacterium
CTTCACCTTCGCGAGGGCGTTCTCGACGGTGTAAATGGCATTGAAATAGGTGAAATCCATCTCACCGGCCGCCCCGCTGGTGCGGTTCTGGTAGATCATGTGATGTTTCTCGGCAGGGCCGTGAAACACGATCTCCCGCTCCCGTTCGGTCAGCTCGCGGAAGGGTACATCCGTCCGCACCCCCAGCTCGCGGGCCAGGTCCTTCATCAGCGACCACATCAGCGTCTGCCAGGGGAGCACCGC
>CAYLPO010000368.1:286-2157 GCA_964385575.1 uncultured Lachnospiraceae bacterium
AGGCACCCTGGCTGTTAAACGCCAACTCCTCCGCCCCGGGCGCATAGAAGTGTTCCCCGCACTCCGGGCAGACCAGATCCTGCCCGGCCGCGACCGCCAGACTCGGCGCCAGATAATGTCCGTTCGGACAGCGGTGCGACGCGAGCCGTGAATACATCAGCCGCAGGCTGTTCAAGAGCTCCGTCCCGGTCCCGAACGTCGAACGGATCCCGGGCACGCCCGGCCGCTGGTGCAGCGCGAGCGCAGCGGGGACATAGAGCACCTCATCGACGTCCGCCCGCGCGGCCTGCGTCATGCGCCGCCTGGTGTAGGTCGAAAGTGACTCCAGATAGCGTCTGGAGCCCTCCGCATAGAGGACTCCCAGTGCCAGTGAGGATTTCCCGGATCCGGACACGCCGGCGATTCCGACGATCCGGTGGAGCGGGATCTCCACATCAATATTCTTCAGATTATGAACTTTCGCGCCGCGGATCAGGATCTTCTGCGGCTCGGTCAGGTCAAATGCCATGCTGCTCCCTCTCGCCGATCAGGCTCTCCAGCGTTTCAAACAGGTTCTCCGGCTGGACCGGTTTGCTCAGGTGTGCGTTCAGCCCCATCTGCAGGCTCCGCTGCACATCCTCATCGAACGCGTTCGCGGTCAGGGCAATGATGGGGATCTCCGCCGCGTCGGCCCGTCCGGACTCGCGGATGGTCTGCGATGCAGTCAGCCCGTCCATTTCGGGCATCCGCATATCCATCAGGATCGCATCATAATACCCCGGCTCATGCTCCGTAAACATCTCCACGGCGATCCTGCCGTTCTCCGCATGGTCCACCTGCACGTCGCGCATTCCGAGGACCATGACGATGATCTCGGCATTGACCGCGACATCCTCCGCGAGCAGCACACGCCGTCCCGCGAGGTCGGCCTTCGCCGCCCCGCGGCCCGGGAAGGCTCCCTTCCTGCGCAGCGCGGACTTGAACTCCTCGAGCACGTTCGCCGCAAACAGCGGCTTTGCGAGGAAGCTGTCGACGCCGGCCTCCGTCGCCTCGTCGAGCACATCATCCCACCGGTACGCAGTCAGAATGATGATCGCAGACTCGTGTCCGATGATGGAACGGATCCTCCGCGTGGTCTCGACGCCGTCCATGTCCGGCATCTTCCAGTCGATCAGGATCAGGTTATACGGATCCCGTCTGGCGTGGCGCAGCCGCACCATCTCGACCGCTTCGGTGCCCGACTCCGTGGTCTCGGCCGCGATGCCGACCGCCTCCAGGACCAGTTTCGCGTGCTCGCAGGCGATCGGGTCATCATCCACGATCAGCACCTTCATCTCGTGCGGATTGATCTCGTCGCTTTCATTCTCCTCCGCGACCCGCGCGGAATCCATCAGCGGCACGGTCACGGTGAACGTGGTGCCCACGCCCTTCTCGCTCTCGACCGCGATCTCGCCGTTCATCATCTCCACGATATTTTTCGTGATGGCCATGCCGAGACCCGAGCTTCCGTACTTGTTCGTCGCGGACGAGTCCTCCTGCGAGAAGGCCTGGAAGATCTTCGGCAGGAACTCCGGATCCATGCCGATCCCGGTGTCGCTGACCCGGAAGCGCAGGACGGAATTGCCCTCGTACTGCGCAGTCCGCTCGACCGTGAGATCGACCTTTCCGCCGGAGGGGGTGAACTTCACGGCATTGCTCAGGATATTGATCAGGACCTGCCGCAGCTTCATGTCGTCGCCGATGTAATAATCGTCGATCCCGCCGAGGATCCGGCAGTTAAAGTCGAGGCCCTTCTCCTGGCACTGCCCGCTGACCATGGTGTTCACCTGCTCGAGCAGGTGTGCGAACGAGAATTCCTCGTTCCTCACGGTCAGGCGGCCCGACTCGATGCG
>CAYLPO010000369.1:0-2154 GCA_964385575.1 uncultured Lachnospiraceae bacterium
GGCGTCGTCCCGGACTGGGGCAAACTGGACGCCGAAGGCAAACTGAAGAAGATCCGCCGCTCATGCCGGCCGCGAAATTCTTTCCGGTGTTTCCGAGGATCACCGCGCGACCGCCGGTCATGTACTCCAGTCCATGGTCACCGCAGCCCCAGGCCACCGCGACAGCGCCGGAATTCCGAATACAGAAGCGCTCGCCGGCGATGCCGTCGATATAGCACTTTCCGCTTGTGGCTCCGTATAATGCGACGTTTCCAACGATGATGTTCTCTTCCGGGACGAAAGCGCCGCCGCCGGTGTTTCCCGGTGCGGTCAGCACCAGCTTGCCGCCGGAGAGACCTTTTCCGAAGCCGTCATTGGCATCGCCGGTCAGGCGGATCGTGACGCCTTTCGGCAGGAACGCGCCAAAGGACTGTCCGCCGCCGCCGGCAGCGCGGATCGTGAAAGTGTCGTCCGCCAGGTCATTGCCGAACTTCCGCTGGATGCGCGAGCCGAGCAGGGTCCCGAACGTGCGGTCCGTGCTGGAGACCCGGACGGAGACTTCGGAGGCTGGGCCGGGCTTTCCGGTCTCGAGACTGTTCTCGAACGCCGGGATCAGGACTTTCTCATCGAGCGTCCGCTCGAGCCGGAAATCAAAGACCTTTTCCGGCCGGAAATGCACGTGGGCGGAGACTTCCGGGGCAGTGCCGCCGATACAGTCCACCGGATCGATCCCGTCCAGCAGGACCGAGAGATCCACGGTCTGTGCCTTCTTCGTGACCGCAGGGCGCCGCTGCAGGCAGTCCGTGCGCCCGACCATGTCATTGACCGTGCGGAAGCCGAGGGAAGCCATGATCTCGCGGAGCTCTTCCGCGATGAACAGCATGAAGTTCATGACGTGTTCGGGCTTGCCTTTAAAACGTTTCCGGAGCTCCTCGTTCTGGGTCGCGACGCCGAACGGGCAGGTGTCTTTGTTGCAGACGCGCATCATCATACAGCCCAGACAGACGAGCGCAGAGGTCGCGAAACCGAACTCCTCGGCGCCGAGCAATGCCGCGATCGCTACGTCGCGGCCGCTCATGAGTTTGCCGTCGGTCTCGAGGATCACGCGCTCGCGCAGACCATTCTCGATCAACGTGCGGTGCGCCTCGGAAAGCCCGAGCTCCCAGGGCAGGCCCGCATGGTGGATGGAGGACTGCGGTGCGGCACCGGTTCCTCCGTCGTGACCGGAGATCAGGATCACCTGCGCGCCGGCTTTCGCGACACCGGAGGCGATCGTGCCCACGCCGGCTTCGGAGACGAGTTTGACGGAGATGCGCGCGTCCCTGTTCGCGTTCTTCAGATCGTAGATCAGCTGGGACAGATCTTCGATCGAGTAGATGTCATGGTGCGGCGGCGGGGAGATCAGTGTGACGCCGGGCGTGGAGTGACGGGTCTTCGCAATCCACGGATAGACCTTCCGACCCGGCAGGTGACCGCCCTCGCCGGGCTTCGCGCCCTGGGCCATCTTGATCTGGATCTCCTTTGCGCTGTTCAGATATTCCTCGGTCACGCCGAAACGGGCGGAGGCGACCTGCTTGATCGCACTGCCCCGCTCGGTGTAGAGCCGGGCCGGGTCTTCGCCGCCCTCACCGGTATTCGACTTCCCGCCGAGCCGGTTCATGGCGATCGCGAGCGCCTCGTGCGCCTCCTGGGAGATCGATCCGTAAGACATGGCGCCGGTTTTGAAGCGCTTTACGATCTCGGAAGCGGGCTCGACTTCCTCGAGGGGGACCGGGTCGCCTGCCGGGACCAGCTTCAGGCCGCTGCGCAGTGTGTGCGGGTGCGATTCGTCATCGACCCGTGCGGTGTACTGCTTAAAGATCTCGTAGCTGCCCTCGCGGACGGCCTGCTGGAGCAGTACGATCGTGGTCGGATTATAAAGATGATCCTCGGCGTCCTGACCGCTGCGGAGTTTGTGGATCCCGAGCGAATCGAGCGTGGTATCCGTCGGCAGTCCCAACGGATCGAAGGCGCGGTCATGGCGTGCGGCGATATCTTCCTCGATCTCATCCAGCCCGATGCCGCCAACCCGGCTGACGGTTCCGGTGAAATATTCGTCGATCAATGTCTGTGACAGACCTACCGCCTCGAAGATCTTTGCGGACTGGTAGGACTGCAGGGTGCTGATACCCATCT
>CAYLPO010000370.1:0-2150 GCA_964385575.1 uncultured Lachnospiraceae bacterium
TTCGTCGCAACAGCCATGAAGGACTGGGCCATCGCGAAAGGTGCCACACACTATACGCACTGGTTCCGCCCTTTGAGCGGCACGACTGCCGAGAAGCACGACTCGTTCGTGTCCATCCCGCGCCATGACCAGGGAATCGTCGAGTTCTCCGGAAAAGAACTGATCAAAGGCGAACCGGACGCGTCCTCGTTCCCCTCGGGCGGGATCCGCTCGACGTTTGAGGCCCGCGGCTACACGACCTGGGACATCACATCCCGCGCATTTATCCGCGAGGATTCGACCGGGAAGGTCCTCTGTATCCCGACCGCGTTTTGCTCATACACCGGCGAAGCACTGGATGTGAAGACCCCGCTGCTGCGGTCCATGGAATGCATCGACGAGCAGAGTATGCGCATCATCCGCCTTTTCGGGAACACGACTTCGAAGCACGTGACGCCTTCGGTCGGCCCGGAGCAGGAGTATTTCATCGTCGACCGGAAAAAGTATATGCAGAGAAAAGACCTGATCTATGCGGGCCGCACGCTGTTCGGCGCCATGCCCCCGAAGGGTCAGGAGATGGACGATCACTACTTCGGCCGCATCCCGAAGCGCATCGGCGAATTCATGCATGCGGTGAACGTGGAGCTCTGGAAGATGGGCGTCATGTCGAAGACCGAGCATAACGAAGTCGCGCCGGCGCAGCACGAGCTGGCCACGATCTATTGTGAGGCGAACATTGCCGTCGACGCGAACCAGATCGTCATGGAGACGCTGAAGAAGGTCGCCGAGGATCAGGGCCTGGCGTGCCTGCTGCACGAGAAACCGTTTGCGGGCGTGAACGGCTCTGGCAAACATAACAACTGGTCGCTCACCACGAACGACGGGATCAACCTCTTTAAGCCCGGCAAGACCCCTCACCAGAACAAGCAGTTCCTGCTGATCCTGGCCTGTGTCCTGAAAGCTATCGACGAGCATGCGGATCTGCTGCGGTTCTCCGCGGCGAACGTGGGCAATGACCTCCGCCTGGGCGCGGACGAAGCCCCGCCCGCGGTCGTTTCGGTGTTCCTGGGCACGCAGCTGGAGGACATCATTGAGCAGCTGCTGGACAAGGGAGAGGCGACCGAGAGCATTGGCCGGGAGGTTTTAAGCACCGGCACCAGCCATCTGCCGGTCTTCACGAAGGATGCGACCGACCGCAACCGCACGTCGCCGTTCGCGTTCACCGGCAATAAATTCGAGTTCCGCATGGTTGGCTCTTCGGATACCGTCGCGAACACGAACACGATCCTGAACACCATTACGGCAGAGGCGTTTAAGGAAGCTGCCGATATTCTGGAATACGCGGAAGATTTCGACCAGGCGGTCCATGACCTGACTGTAAAATACCTGAGCGAGCACAGCCGCATCATCTTTAACGGGAACGGATACTCGGAGGAATGGATTCAGGAAGCCGCGCGGCGCGGTCTGCCGAACATCCCCTCCATGGTGGACGCCATCGAGGTGTTCCGCTCGCCGAAGGCGGTCGAACTGTTTGAGAAATTCCATGTCTTCACGAAACCGGAGCTGGACTCCCGCGTGGAGATCATGTACGAGACCTACTCGAAGACCATCAACATCGAAGCCAAGACCATGATCGACATGGCCGGAAAGAGCCTGATCCCGGCGGTCATCGGCTGGTGCGGGGAGCTCGGAAGCGCCATGAGTTGTGTGACCGACGCCTGCGCCGAAGCGGATGTTTCCGCCCAGCGGGAATTGCTGGTGCAGTCGTCCGCGCTGCTGTCGGAAGCACAGAAGGCCCTGAATGAGCTGAAGAAGGTCAGTGCAGAGTGCACGGCCATGAAGGACTATGTGGCGCAGGCGTTCGCGTTCCGCGACCGGGTGATCCCGGCCATGGCGGCGCTCAGGAAGCCCATCGACGAGCTGGAGATGATCGTGGACAAGGAGCTCTGGCCCATGCCGTCCTACGGCGATCTGATGTTCGAGGTATAATATGATCCGGGGGGCGCGGCGGAAGCCGCGCTCCTTTGTTTCCGGAAGAAACGAAAGTGCAGCGGGATCACGAACTGCGATGATCCGCAATAAGGAACCCCCTCCGAATGGAGGGGGCCCTTATCGCATATTGCAGTAAAAGGAAGGAGAATTTATAAGCGTTCACTTATAAACCGGAAAAA
>CAYLPO010000371.1:0-2142 GCA_964385575.1 uncultured Lachnospiraceae bacterium
TCTCAGTCCTCCGGCGCATCCACGTAATGGATCATGCCGAGGTCGATATAGTCCGTGCCCAGCCTGTGCAGCTGGTCCTCGAACGCCGGCCGCACATGCTCGATGTCGCGCGTGCGCACGTACTGGCCGTTTTGCCAGGTCGCGCCGATATGCCCCTGCAGGATCCAGTGTTCGCGGTTCCCGGCGAGCCCCAGGCCCAGCCGGTCGCGGTTCTCCGGGTTCGGATTCCAGCAGTCGATGATATTGATCCCCTGCGCGGCAGCGTAGCGGATCACATCCGCGGCTTCCGCTGCCTCATGGTGCTCCAGCCATTCTCCACCGAACCCGACTTCGCTGACCATGAGGCCGGTCTTCCCTAATCTCCTGTAATTCATGATGATCCTCTCAAAAGCAGCGACCGCATGCACTGCGGCCGGACCGCTGTACGGTCCTGTCACTCTCCCGCGTAAAACTCCGTCGTCGTCTCATTTGCCTGGATCAGCACGGAACTCTGGTGAAACGCCTCGATCAGATCGTCCGCGGCCGCATGCACCTCCTCGATCTCGGTATCGCTCAGACAGATCACGAGCGTATATTCCTGATAGACCGTATCCTCGTCGATCCAGCCGCCGTGCGCTTCCTGAATGGTATAGCCGCCGAAGTGATCGATCAGGATCTCCTCGGCCCGCTCCTGCGCTTCTTCCGGCGTGAAAACGGGCTCATTCGTGTCCTTGTCATTCGTCCCCAGGTACATGACGTACTGGATGTCCCGCTCCTCCCGGGCGCTCGAACCCGCGGCCGCCCGGACCGCGAAGAGCAGCGCCGCTGCGGCCAGAACGATCGCAATCACGCCGAGGATCACGCCGGCGATTCCGAGTTTTCCGGACTTGTTTTTATCTTCCATATGCTCAGATCTCCTGTGCCCACTTCTTCAGTTCATCCTTCTTCACGCTCTTTGGGAATCGCTTCCCGCCGGCGACCTTCGCGCCATCGGCGAGCTTCTGCATGTTCGCGCCCGAGTCGCCGATCCCGCTCATGCCCGAAGACGCGAACGGAATGACTTCCTTCCCGGTGAAGTCATAGGACTCCATGAACGTGTCGATGATGGACGGCTCACGGTACCACCAGACCGGGAATCCGACGTACACACGCTCATACTGTTCCATATCCTCGACCTTCGAGGCGATGGCCGGGCGGCAGGACGGATCCTTCATCTCGACCGAACTGCGGCTGTTTTCGTTCTGCCAGTTCAGGTCCTCCTCGGTGTAGGGCACCTCCGGGACGATCTCGAACAGGTCCGCGTCCGTCGCGTCCGCGAGTTTTTCCGCCATCTGCTTCGTGACACCGCTGGCGGAGAAATAAGCTACCAATGTCTTCTTCATGATCTCACCCTCTCATAAAAGCCTTTTAAAAGGCAGAAAACGCCCCGCCGCCGTTTCTGTGGCAGCGGGGACTTCCATTTCCTCTGATCGCTTTACAGACTCTTCGCAAATGCCCGGATCTCCGCCATCTTCGCCTCGGACTTGTTATCCTCGCCGGAGACCGTGCAGATACCGGCATCTTCCACGCCCATGAACGCGAACATATCTTTATACGTCGCGATCGCACCGCTGAACGGATTCGGCGAACCGGCGCTCAGCAGAAGAGCGGCCTTCTTCATCTTCGCGGGCTTCCCGATGCAGTAGACGCGCTGCATCGCTGCGGCCAGCTGCGCGGTGATCGTAAAGTAGTAGATCGGCGACGCGTAGACGACCATGTCGGCCTCCAGATACGCAGGCATGATCTTCTCCAGATCATCCTGCTGGATGCACTTTCCCTCGCCCTTCGTGTGGCAGTACTCGCAGCCCAGGCAGCCGGCGATCTTCATCTGGCCGACGTGATAGATCTCGACCTCATGACCGGCCTCACGCGCGCCTTCCGCGAACGCGTCGACCATGGCGGCGGTATTCTGCTTTCTGGGACTTCCGTTAAAGATCGCAATTTTCATCATAGACCTCCTTGAAAAATGCTGAAATAAAATGGCTGTCTTCCTTCTGTTATTTTACTACTTCCGGACCATGCGTCAACGGCCTGACGGATTCGAAAAAGACTGCCGCGCTTTTGCACAGCAGTCTTCTTTCACGCAAAAGTTTCGATCGTTTTTCGAACTCTGTCTGCTTAGGA
>CAYLPO010000372.1:0-2110 GCA_964385575.1 uncultured Lachnospiraceae bacterium
ATGCTTTATATGCCGCTCTCTGGATGACCCCTGCGACGATGGAAGTCATTTACGAGGAGTCCAGAAAGATCTTCAGCGGCGAGATCGCGTAATGAAGGTCATCTGACGAGTATTTTAGGTCCGGAGAGTGCCGTGCGGTGCTCTCCGGATGGGCTAGTCGGTGTTTTTTGGGGGCTTGTCCCTGGTTTGGGCAGGGGGATGAAGGGATTTATCCTTGTTTTCTGGGGAAAATACGGGACAAATCACGTTCAAATTACTTTTTTAAAAAATAACGTGACTTCGGAGCGCATTTTGGGAAGTTTGCGCCGCATGAAGTGCAGAATATGGTGATGATAAGAGGGACAATACAGATTATATGTGTTTTGCGTCTGTGTTTGCCCTCGATTCAGTCTGATAAACGTGTAATTGCGGCAATGATGTCACGTTCATTTTGAAAAATCTCGTTTCAACGTGATTTAGTGATCTTTTTTATCCCGGCAAGTGGGAAAAAACGGAAAAAATGAAAACTTCAGTGAAAGATCTGGTTCTGAAATACTGTGCCGAAATCTATGGCACCGCGCCCGATTATCCTTGGAAGGGCTCCGACGGCGCCGTGCTGCGCCATGCGAACAGCCGCAAGTGGTATGGTCTGGTCATGGGTGTGGAACGGCGGAAGCTGCTGCCGCTGATGCGGGAGGCTTCGTGGTTTTCGGGCAATGAAGACTTCCCGGAAACTGGTGGCTTTCCGGATGATCCATTCCACAGTGCCTTTCCGGACTTCGGTGACAGCCTCGTCAGCCGCGGCCGCGCCGCGCACCTGCAGGCATATGAAGAGGAAACGTTCGGGCTCGGCCCGGAAGACGAAGTCATTGATGTCTTAAACCTCAAATGTGACCCCATCGCCGCACAGTCGCTGCGTGCCCGCCCGGGTATCCTCCCGGCCTACCACATGAACCACGCGCAGTGGATCTCGGTCCTGCTCGACGGAACTGTTTCGCCGGAGGAGATCTTTCCGCTGATCGATATGAGCTATGAACTGACCGCGACGAAAAGCGCGCGCTCCGCAAAGGGCCCGCGCGAGTGGATCGTGCCGTCGAACACGAAGTTTTTTGACGTGATCGGGGCTTTCGAAGCCGAAGAGGAGATCGACTGGAAGCAGTCGAGCGACGTGCATGTGGGCGACACCGTCTACCTCTATGTGGGTGCTCCGGTGTCTGCCATTTTGTATCGCTGCACGGCCACCCGCGTGAACATTCCGTTCTTCCACCAGGATGAGAACCTGACCATCCGCAAGCTCATGCGCATTCGCCGTGAGCACATCTATGCGCGCGACGAGTTCCCAATCGCCCGCCTGCGCGACGAATTCGAAGTGAAGTCCGTACGCGGTCCCCGCGGGGTTCCGGCAGAGCTGTCGGCGGAGCTGAAGAGGGCAGCGGGCGTGTGAGGAGATCCTCAACCACGTGCCACGCCTTTGCCCGCTCGCACCAGCCACTCAGCTACCGCCCGCGGCTCCTCGACCATCCCGTCAGCGACCCAGCGGTTCATGACCGCTCGGGATCCCTGAAACGTATAGAGGAAGAGCGCTGTCGCGGCGGGCGTATCGACAGGCTGTCCGGTTTCCGTTAAGGCGCTCGAGTATTTTTCCCAGACCAGCGGATAGAGCTTGCGGTAGAAATCGCTGACGACATTTCCCGACGCCAGCGCTTCCGCGAGCTGTCTATGCCGCTTCACGACTTCCAGCACCCGGGTTAATGACGCCACGCTGTCTTCGTGGCTTTCGCTCATGTGAAGTGCGGCTGCCATCTCACGGATATATTCATTTTCCATATCATCATACAAATGCTCGACTGCCGTATAATGCGCGTAGAATGTGTTCCTGCTGACATCTGCATGCCGACACAGCTCTGTGGTCGTGATCTCTGTGAGCCGACGGGTTTCGAGCAGCTCCAGTAAAGCCTCCCGCAGCATCCGGTCGGTGCGGCGGAAGCGCTTGTCCGGGTGATCCTCGGGATGGCTGGCCGGGCGCATGGCTACCGGGGTGTCGGTGCGTTCCTCTCGTTTAATATCGCGGCGGATGGGGTATTATGTGCTCTTTGGTTAAAAAAAGCATTATATGACCCTCCTTATGCAG
>CAYLPO010000373.1:0-2100 GCA_964385575.1 uncultured Lachnospiraceae bacterium
CGCCCGAAACCCCTTGCTTTTCTGAACGGGTTCGGGCATCTTTTATATAGAGAAGTAATATGCATCCTTTGCGTGTGTTCCATCCGGGAAAAGGAGTCGAAATCATGAAAAAGATCCTGGCAGTGTTTCTGACGATGGTGGTAAGTCTGTCTTTGTTTGCGGTTAATGCGTCGGCGGCGGATGACGACCTGTATATCGGCGGTACCTGGTTTTCCTCCGAGGTTTCCAGGGGCAGTGGACAAGGCTGGAGTTTTGAAAGAACCGGATCAGATGTTACGCTCACGCTGAACAGCGCCAATATTGCAGGTGATGCTTATGGTATTATGGCTAATTCTTTGAATCTGACGGTCGTTTTGAACGGTGCAAATACTGTGACCGGCTCAAGCTATGGGATTAGTGCTAACACCTTGTCGATACAGGGTGAAGGAAGCCTGAATGTTTCAAGCTGCATACACTCCTTTGGCGATCTCACGATCTCAGGCGGAACTGTGAATGGTTCAGGCGAAGCTTATATCATAGAATCCAATGGCAATCTCACGATCTCAGGCGGAACTGTGAATGTTTCAGGCGAACGTTATATCATACACTCCAATGGCAATCTCACGATCTCAGGCGGAACTGTGAATGTTACTGACAATGGAAATACATACTGCATCTCTTGCGATGGAATGCTTTCGATCACAGGAAACAGTAAGGTCGACATTGATACCAATGATCGCGCCATTACTGCATCTGCAGGCATCACGATCGGCGAAGGTCTTGGCATAACAACGCCGGTAGGAGGAAGAGTCAGCGATTCTGGAGTGACTACCCTCAACCGTGACGGATCGTTTGCAGCTGACATGACGATCGAACCGGCATTCAACGTCACATTCAATGCCAACGACGGCTCCGGGGCGACGGAAACACAGGCGATCCGCAGAGGTCAGGAAGGAAACCGAAACCTGATGGAGAATGCCTTTAACTATGAAGGGAGTACCTTTACGGGCTGGAACACGGCGGCTGACGGTTCCGGGACCGCCTACGCAGATGAGGCGGCTGTTACCTTAGCTGCTGATACCGCACTCTACGCCCAGTGGGACAAGTATGATATCACCTTCGTAAACGCGGACGGCACTGAGCTCCAGAGCGGCAAGGTGGCCTACGGTGAAACGCCGGCCTATACCGGTGCGGCGCCGACCCAGGATGCTGACGCGCAGTATACCTATACTTTTGCGGGCTGGAAAGGCGAGGACGGGACAGTCTACACGGGTGATCTTCCTGCCGTGCGTGGCGCCGCCACCTATACTGCGACCTATACCGCTGAGGAGATCGTTCAGCCGGTTCCGCCCACATACACCGTGAGCGGCGGAGCCGCCGGAAGCTGGACGCAGGGCAGTTCCGAAGGCCTCACGATCACCGTGAACCGCAGCGAGGATGATGAGCATTGCATCGATCATTTCACCGGTGTGGAGATCGACGGAGCGGCGTTGGTGCGCGAAACGGACTATACGGCAGAAGCCGGCAGTACGGTCGTCACGATCCCTGCCGCTAAGCTGGAAGGGCTGAGCACGGGAACACATACCGTCACGGTGAAGTTTGACGACGGCGAGGTCTCGACCCAGGTGACCATTAAGGCCGCCGAGCAGGAGACGACTGCTCCTGCGGAAGAAACGACTGCTCCTGCGGAAGAGACGACAGCTCCCGCGGCTGAGACGACAGCAGCCGAGACGACAGCTGCGGATCCCGGAAGGGTCCCGACGGGCGACAGCAGCCATACCGGACTCTGGATCGGCCTGGCGTGCGCGGCCGGCATTGCCTGCGCGGCAGCGGCTGTGGTGATAAAGAAGCGGAGAGCATAAAGCAGGAATTCCTTCGGAATGACGAGCCATATCCCGGAAGAACGCCCGGTCGGGAATTAGACAATATTTAGCACATAACACGGGCCGACGCTCGAAAACCCCTTATTTGATGCGGGTTTCGAGCCCCTCCGCCACATAACTCTGACTCCGTCATTTCAAGGTTCGAATCCTTGTAGCCCAGCGAAGAGAGGGCTTCAGCGAGAGTGATATGCTCCCCCCAAGTAGGACACTGAAATATAAAAATCCTACTTGGGGGTAT
>CAYLPO010000374.1:0-2100 GCA_964385575.1 uncultured Lachnospiraceae bacterium
ATATCGCCGCACTTGGCATTGCCCACGGTGCCTACGCCGCTCGCGTTTTCGATCTCGCCGACATTGCGCGGATGCATGAAATGATCCATGACTTTTTCACTGTATTCCGTAACCTGACTCATCTGTGTTCTCCTTTATTACCGAATTCGTCATCCCTCGAAGTGTCTCACCCCTCGGGATGTTTCTTCCTAAAATCTTCGTACAGCGGGGACATCTCCCGCAGACGCGTGATGATGTTCTTCAGTTCCTCGACCGTGTAGTCGATCTCCTCTTTCGTGGTCTCCTCGGACAATGTCAGCCGCAGCGACCCGTGCGCGATCTCATGCGGCAGGCCGATCGCCAGCAGCACGTGCGACGGATCCAGTGACCCCGAGGTGCAGGCCGACCCGCTCGATCCGCAGATTCCCGCGCGGTCCAGCAGGATCAGCAGAGACTCGCCTTCCACGAAGCGGAAGCAGAAGTTGGCATTGTTCGGCAGGCGGTCCGTGCGGTGCCCGTTCAGTCTGGTGTAGGGAATCTCTGCGAGCACGCGGTCAATCAGATGATCCCGCAGCGCGGTCTCGTACACCGCTCGCTGCTCCAGCGTGTCCCGCGCGAGCTCCACGGCCTTCCCGAACCCGATAATGCCCGGCGCATTCGTGGTGCCGGCGCGCTTCCCGCGCTCCTGCGCGCCGCCGTGGATGAACGATTCGATCCGGATGCCCTGCCGGATGTAGAGCAGTCCGACACCCTTGGGACCGTTCAACTTATGCGCGCTGGCGCTCATAAGGTCAATGCCTGCCGCCTTCACGTCGATCGGCACATGCCCGAAGGCCTGCACCGCGTCCGTGTGGAACAGAGCCCCGTGCGCATGCGCGATCTCTGCCAGCTTTGCGATCGGTTCGATCGTACCGATCTCGTTATTCGCGAACATGACCGAGACCAGCACGGTCTCCGGGCGGATCGCGGCTTCGAGCGCCGCGGGATCCACTTTTCCGTCCGCATCCACGTCCAGATAGGTCACCTCGACGCCGTGTTTCTCCAGATACTGTGCCGTGTGGAGGATCGCGTGATGCTCGATCTTCGTCGTGATGATGTGGTTTCCTTTCACAGCCAGCGCGTCCGCGATCCCTTTCAGTGCCCAGTTATCCGACTCGCTCCCGCCGCCGGTAAAAAAGATCTCTTTCGGAGACGCGTTCAGAAACGCTGCGATGGTCTCCCGCGCCTTCTCGACTTCCGCCGCGATCTGCCCGGCAAAGGTGTAAGCGCTTGAGGGATTCCCGTACTGTGCCTCATAGTAAGGCCGCATGGCCTCTAAAACTTCCGGTCGTACCGCGGTGGTCGCGGCATTGTCCAGATAGATCAACTTTTCCATAGAAAAAGCCTCCTATAAACCCGCTTGTTTTGTAGGTATTATAGGAGGACTAACCCATCGTGTCAATAGGTTTTAGATGTAAAAAAATATCACTTCACTTCCCGACCGTGACCGGTCCGGTCAGACCGCCGCGAAACCCGCTTCCAGATCCTCGATGATATCATCGATGTGCTCCGTGCCGATCGACAGGCGGATCGTACCGGGGGTAATGCCCTGATCCAGCAGCTCCTCTTCCGTCAGCTGCGAGTGCGTGGTGCTCGCCGGGTGGATGACCAGACTCTTCACGTCAGCGACATTGGCCAGAAGCGAGAAGATCTTCAGATGGTCGATGAACTTCCAGGCCGCATCCTTGCCGCCCTTGATCTCGAACGTGAAGATCGAGGCCCCGCCGTTCGGGAAATATTTCTCGTAAAGCGCGTGGTCCGGGTGGTCGGGCAGCGAGGGATGGTTCACCTTCTCGACCAGCGGGTGCTTCGAGAGATACTCCACGACTTTCTTCGTATTCTCCGCGTGACGCTCCAGGCGCAGGGAAAGGGTTTCCACACCCTGAAGGAGAATAAATGCATTGAATGGAGAAATGCAGGCGCCGGTATCACGCAGCAGGATCGCGCGGATATAGGTTACAAACGCGGCGGGGCCGGCCACAGCCGCGCAAGATACGCCATGGTAGCTGGGGTTCGGTGCGGCGATGTGCGGGTACTTGCCCGACGCCTTCCAGTCGAACTTTCCGGAGTCCACGATCACGC
>CAYLPO010000375.1:0-2090 GCA_964385575.1 uncultured Lachnospiraceae bacterium
ATAATCAATATATCCTATCCGATAGTCGTGGAAGCCATCCATGAGCTCAAGATATTCAAGAATATCAGTATAATCTGTTTTGGTTTCTATTCTGTCAGTCCACATTTTAAACTATTTTTTTAGTCGAACCCGCTTAACAAAATTCATCCGGCGGCTCTGCGGCCGCCCGAGCATATGCTCAGGCAACCGCGATCGCCGCATATCTCTCCGAACCGATGATCTTTTCCATGGCTTCCACAGGCGTCAGTCCCACGCACTGCATGACCTGACGGAATACAGCCGCAGACTGGCCGCTGACCAGCTGAACGCCCACACGGTTCTTGTCGGCATGAAAAACATCGTGTCGGCTGGCTACGTTCCAGAATATGATATTCGGGATCTGGTAGCCATTCATCCGGAACTCCTGAGACATCTGCTCATAGAAAGTCCAGTCCCGATCACCGCAGTAATCGATCTCCATATCAGAGATAACGATCAGAGACTTCGGCATCTCTTCCGCCGGTACATGATGCTTTACCGCAATCTCCAGCACATGCAGCAGCGCTGCCTTCAGGTTCGTATTGCTCTGCCAGTCGCTCATGTCCATGCTCCCGATCTTCTGCGCCAGAGTCTCACCCTTCAGCATCTGGATCCGGGACGTTCCCGAGAACGACATGAACAGATCATGGTAAGGACCGGTATTCCTTTCGGCAAAATATACCGCCAGGCCGACAGAAGTCGCCATAGGCCTTCCGTACATGGATCCGGACGTATCTGCGATTACAAGAGCATTCGTTTCTGCTTCCACGTAGTCAGGCAGCTGTCTCCACTGAGCCTCCAGTGCCGCGTCTTCTGTGACGGCGCACCCTTTCCAGTTCATCTGCATGACCTTCTCAACGATATCGTATGGGTATAAAGTTTCTGAATGAACCCTCTCCTCCCCCGTGATCGCTTTGTGAATGAACGCATCGTAACGATCCGCATCGTGTTTCATAAAAGCATTCCGGTAGATCATCATGGCTCTGGAAGGGACCGCCGCGTAGCGGATCTCATCCCAGCGACCCGCAGACATCAGTGTCTCTACGATACCGATCCGCTTCCTCAGCGCACGCACCAGACGCTTGAATTCATACACGGAATAACCGAGTTTTCGCGCGGTCAAGATGCCGAGTTTTCGCGTAGTCTCCGAAGAAGCGTCAGCCGTCTTGATCCACTTCGCGAGCAGGGAAACAGCATTTCCCTCCTGCAGGTTTCGGAGATCTTCCTCGAACTGCTTCTTCATGGCTGCCCACATCTCGTCTTCCATGGGCGTACCGACCAGGCAATACAAGTCATCATAACGACCGTAGACGCCGATCAGATCCATGTTCAGCCGCAGCGCTTCCGGATGATACTCTGCCATGAACCGCAAAAGTGTACGGAAGGTCTGCCTTTCTCCCAATCCGCCACGTACATCACGCGCGTAAAACGCGATCTTGACCGCAAACAGCGGGTCCTCTTTCCAGGCTTCGGAGAAGAGGCGGGTGATACGCTCTTTATCTGCCCGGCGAAGCGAGCCGACAGTCCCGAAGAAATCGAGTCTGGCGTCACCCGTGGTGTTTAATGCCACGGCTCCGTTTTCCGTTCTGGTTAATGCAGCATTCGTTTTGGCCGCTTCAGCGAAATACATAGTCTTTCCCTCCTTTCTGCTGTTATCTTCATGACCCTGTTTTACGGAGTTGAACCGTATATCAGATTTCAAGTCTGTTTTACCGTTATTTTGCTGAAAGGGTCACAATTACAGGACACATTTCCACTCTAAGCCTGCGCCGGCCAAGACAAGATTGATTTTGCTGTTAGTGTCCCAAATCCGGTGGGTTGGATTCGAACCAACTGCCTCTGCATCCTTATGGACTGCTGTCAAAATCCCGGACAGGATTTGTTTTTCCTCAGTGCTCTTCCAAGTTGAGCTACCACCGGCGAGTCGAAGTGAATGGACTTGCACCATTGACCTTCCGCTTATCAGACGGATGTTCTGCTGACTGAACTACACTTCGAAAATTGAAAATGTCGGATTCGAACCGCGCCTCTGCGTCCCAAGCGCAGCGTGCTGCCATTACACCACATTCTCA
>CAYLPO010000376.1:0-2083 GCA_964385575.1 uncultured Lachnospiraceae bacterium
TCTCCTGTGTCAGGACCTCGTCCGGAGCGCCGAGCGCGACCACCTGACCGTGTTTCAACAGGAGCGCGTGGGAGCCGAATGCCTTCGCCAGACTGAGATCGTGCATAACGGAGATGACGGCGCGTCCGGGTTTTTTCACCCATTCGGAGACCAGTTTCAGCAACTGCTTCTGATACACCAGATCCAGATGGTTCATGGGCTCGTCGAGGATCATGATCTTCGGATCCTGCGCAAACAGCTGCGCCAGAAAGACGCGCTGCAGCTCGCCGCCCGACAGCTTCAGGATGGATTTTTCCGCGAGATCTTCGAGTCCGGTCAGACGAAGGGACTCTTCGACCGCATCTTCACATCCGGGATCGCGTCCGCCGAACACACCTTTCGAGTATGCGTAACGGCCCAGGCGAATCACCTCACGCACCGTGAACGAATACCCGACCGCGTTCTTCTGCGCGAGTACGCCGATGTGACGCGCCAGCTCCTGCGCGCGGAATTCCTGTACGTTTCGGCCCAGGCAAAGCACTTCCCCGCTGTAGGGCGCGCCGCCGGAAACGGCATTCACGATCGTGGACTTTCCGGCGCCGTTCGGGCCCACCACCATGAGCCACTGGCCCTCTTCCAGATCGAAGCTGATCCGGTCCAGGATCACGTAGTCGCCGTACTGCACATGCAGGTCCTTCACTTCCAGCATCTTCATCAGCCTTTCCTCCTCGAACGATAGAAAATGACGACGAAGAGCACCGCGCCCACGAGCGACGTCACGACGCCGAGCGGCAGCTCCAGCGGACGCAGCAGCGTGCGCGCGATCAGGTCCGCGAGCATCAGGAAAACGGCCCCGCCGAAGATGGCGGCGGGAAGCAGGCGCTTGTGATTCGGGCCGGTGAGGATCCGGATGATATGCGGCGCGACCAGGCCTACGAAAGCGATGGTCCCGCCGATGGACACGCAGACGCCGATCAGCGCGGCGACCGTGACCAGGACACTGATGCGGACGGCTTTGACATTGACCCCGATGTTTCGGGCATTGTCCTCGCCGATGGCGAAGGCGTTCAGCTCGCGCGCCCGGGACAGGATGAGGATGCTTCCGGCGAACAGGACGACTGTCAGCACCAGCGCGTTCATGTAATTACTCCCGGCGAGCGAACCCATGGTCCAGAAGGTGATGCTCCGGAGCTTGTCATGGGCGAACGTGATGATCAGAGAGAGGACCGCGTTCGTAAACATCGAGAAGATGATGCCGATCAGGATGATGGTGTTCGTCGAGAGGGAATTGTCGAATTTGTAGGCCAGCGACATGATGATCACCAGCGAAAGAAACGCGAAGAGGATGGCCATGACCATGGTGCCCGCGAAGGGCAGGGCGGGGAAAGTGATCCCCAGCGCGATAGACAGGACCGCCCCGAGCGACGCGCCCGAGGAGACGCCGAGGGTCGAGCCGTCGGCAAGCGGATTTTTCAGAAGCCCCTGCATGGCGGCGCCGCACAGGGAGAGGGAGGCGCCGGTGAGCGCCACGCAGAGCACGCGCGGCAGACGCACCACGCGGATGATGGAGTAAAACGAGGCGGATTCGGGAACGCTCCCGAACAGGATGCGAAGAGTCTGCCCCGGAGGGACCGTGACACTGCCGGCGCAGACGCACAGCAGGATCACGAGCGCGGTCACGGCCGCGTACACCAGAAAGACCCAGGGAGGGGAGCCTTCCCGGGTGCTCGTTTTGGAAAAGAGGGAGGAGTGTTTTGCTCCTCCCTCTGTGGTTTTTTGTGCCTGACGGTTCATCATTACTGTGCGGCTTCGGTGCCGCCCTCCGCTGCGTCAGCGACTTCCGCGGTGACGTTTCCCGCGACGAAGTCATACAGCATCTGTGCGCCTTCAGCCAGTCTCGGGACCGGGCGGGACAGCTCGTCGTTCGGCAGGTTCAGGATGGCCTCGTTCTGGACGGCGGTGACATTTTCCCAGCCGGTGCGTGCCAGGATCTCCTCGGTCGGGGTCGGGCCCTCGCCGAAGTACGTGGTGATCGTGACGATGTAGTCGGGGTTCCGCTGAATGACCTGCTCCTCGGAGATCTCGGCATAGCCGTCGACGTGGT
>CAYLPO010000377.1:0-2076 GCA_964385575.1 uncultured Lachnospiraceae bacterium
GTTTCGCGAGCGCGGGGTCCTCGCGGTGATCTCGGCTGCGAAGAATAACCGGAAGGATGCGGATCAGTTTTACAAGGAGAGCGTCGGCGATTACCGGAACATGCAGGTCGCCGAGCTGTTCCGCATGTATCAGGAAACCCTGCTGAAAAATGACGCCATGGACTTCGATGACCTGCTGAACTACGCCATTGCCCTGCTGGACGGCTTTCCGGACGTTCTGGATTATTACCAGAACCGATTCCGCTACATCATGGTCGACGAGTATCAGGACACGAACACGGCGCAGTTCGAACTCGTGCGCCTGCTGGCCGGGAAATATAAGAACCTCTGCGTCGTGGGTGACGATGACCAGTCGATCTATGCGTTCCGCGGTGCGAACATCGAGAACATCCTGGGCTTCGAGCGGGAGTTTCCGGGCGCGAAGGTCATTCGTCTGGAGCAGAATTACCGTTCGACGGAAAATATCCTGAACGTGGCGAATGCCGTGATAAAGAACAACCGCGGCCGCAAGGATAAGGCGCTCTGGACGGAGCGGAAGGGCGGCGCGAAAGTGCATTTCGACCGCTACCAGAGCGCGAAGCAGGAGGCCTTCAAGGTCGTGCGCGAGATCGAGAAACTGCGCGACAAAGGAGCGGACCTGAACGAGATAGCGGTGCTCTACCGCACGAACGCGCAGTCGCGTGTGCTGGAGGAACAGTTCCTTTACGAGAATGTTCCCTATCACCTGATCGGCGGCGTAAACTTCTACCAGCGCGCCGAGATCAAAGACATGATCGCCTACCTGAAGACCGTCGAGAGTGCGCGGGACGATATCGCAGTGCGCCGGATCATTAATGTCCCGAAGCGCGCCATCGGAAAGACCACGGTCGACCGCATCACGGCCTGGGCCGGTGAGCAGGGGTTGGGCTTCTTTGAGGCGTGCCTGCAGGCGGACCGGATCTCCGGGCTGGGCGCAGCCGCAGCGAAGAAAGTCGTAGGCTTCACGGAGCTGATCGAGAAGATGCGGAAAGAGTCGGACGGAAGCATTGCCGGGCTGCTGCGGAAGATCATGGAGGAGACCGGCTATGTCGCGGAGCTGCAGGCGACGAAGACCATCGAGGACCAGACCCGGATCGAGAACCTCGAAGAATTCGTCTCGAAGGCGGCGGATTATGAAGAAAAGTCCGGAGATGAAGAGACTTCGCTGGCCTCGTTCCTGGAGGAGATCTCTCTGGTTGCGGACGTGGACAGCCTGGAAGACGAGAGCGGGCGCGTGGCACTGATGACGCTGCACAGCTCGAAGGGCCTGGAGTTCGAATACGTGTTTCTGACCGGCATGGAAGAGGGGCTGTTCCCTTCGTTCCGCTCGGTCAATGACATTGAGAATAACGGTCTGGAGGAAGAACGCCGGCTCTGCTACGTGGGGATCACGCGCGCGAAGAAGGAGCTGTTTTTGAGCGCTGCGAAGGAGCGCATGGTGAACGGTGAGACCATGAGGCAGGGACGCTCGCGCTTCCTGGATGAGATCCCGGACGAGCTGCTCGATGACCGGTCACAGGAGGATGAGTTCGCGCCGCGGAAGGGGTTTGCGTTCGGCGGATCCATCGACGGAGACGACTCGGGCGGAGAGTTCGGCTACCGCGGGTTTTCGGGCAGGGGTTATCCGGGCGGCTACGGGGCCGGCGGTGGAAGCGGCTTTGGCAGCGACAGCTATCAGGGATCGAGCGAGCGCTATCGCAAGGCGCACGGTGGTTCGGCCGGACCGGGCTTCGGAAAGGATTTCCCGAACAGCTACGACGAAGGAGCCGCCAAGTTCCGGAAGACCATGCTCGGAAGCGGTGCGGCGAAGGGCTCCGCGAAGAAAACATTGCCCGATTATCAGGTCGGAGACTTCGTGCGGCATCAGAAATTTGGAGACGGGAAAGTGCTCGTGATCGCGGATGGACCGAAGGATTACATGGTCACGGTAGACTTTGAGGAACATGGCATCAAAAAGATGCTGGCAGGATTTGCAAAGCTTGAAAAAATCTGATAATATATATCCGATTATAGACAGAGATGCGCGTCGGGACATCCTGATCGCCGCGTTAAGACAGA
>CAYLPO010000378.1:0-2073 GCA_964385575.1 uncultured Lachnospiraceae bacterium
ACTTGCTCATTTTCCTGCCCTGCGAATCGCGGACGAGGCCGTGAATCAGCACGTGATGGAAGGGGCTCTTGCCGGTCTGCTCGTAGCCCGAGAAGACCATACGGATCACCCAGAAGAGGATGATGTCATAGCCCGTGACAAGCACGTCCGTCGGATAGAAATAATCGAGTTCCGGCGTCTTCTCCGGCCAGCCGAGCGTCGAGAACGGCCACAGCGCGGAGGAGAACCAGGTATCCAGTGTATCCGGATCCTGCTCAAGCTCCGTGCAGCCGCAGTCCGGGCAGCTGTGCGGCATGGATTTCGCGACGGTAATCTTGCCGCATTTCGTACATGTATAGGCCGGAATCCGGTGTCCCCAGTAGAGCTGGCGGGAAATGCACCAGTCGTGGAGATTCTCCAGCCAGTTGAGATAAATCTTGGTATACCGCTCGGGAACGAAGGTCAGCTCCCCGTTCTTCACGGCTTCGATGGCCGGCTTGACCAGCTCGTCCATGCGGACGAACCACTGCTGCTTGATCATGGGCTCGACCGTCGTGCCGCAGCGGTCATGTGTGCCGACGGCGTGGGTGTGGGGCACGACTTTGACGAGAAGTCCCTGCTCCTTCAGGTCCTCCACCATCTGCTTCCGCGCCTCGTAGCGGTCCATGCCTGTGTATTTGCCGCACAGTTCATTCATGGTTCCGTCGTCATTCAGGATATTGATTTCCGGCAGCGAGTGCCTCTTTCCGACCTCAAAGTCGTTGGGGTCGTGGGCCGGCGTGATCTTCACGCAGCCGGTTCCGAACTCGCGGTCCACATAAGTATCCGCGATCACGGGGATCTCCCTGTCCGTCAGGGGGAGCCGCAGCATTTTCCCGACGAGGTCCGCATAGCGGTCATCCTCCGGATTCACCGCGACGGCCGTATCGCCGAGCAGGGTCTCGGGTCTCGTCGTGGCGATCTCCACGAAGTGGCCCTCTTCACCCACGATCGGATAATTGATGTGCCAGAAGAATCCGTCCTGGTCTTCGTGAACGACTTCCGCGTCGGAAATCGACGTCTTGCAGGTCGTGCACCAGTTGCCGATCCGCGATCCCTTGTAGATATAGCCTTTCTCATACAGCTTCCGGAACACTTCCATCACCGCGTCCGAGCAGCCTTCATCCATGGTGAAGCGCTCCCGTTCCCAGTCGGCGGAAGAGCCGAGCTTGTGCAGCTGGTTCACGATTCTGCTGCCGTAGTCGTCCTTCCACTCCCAGCAGTACTTGAGGAACTCTTCTCTCGTGAGGTCTTCCTTGTTGATTCCGCGCTCCTTGAGCGCGCTGATCACCTTCACCTCGGTGGCAATCGCGGCGTGGTCCGTCCCGGGCTGCCACAGAGCCTCGTATCCCTGCATGCGCTTCCAGCGGATCAGGATATCCTGCAGCGTGTTGTCAAGGGCATGGCCCATATGCAGCTGGCCGGTAATATTGGGAGGCGGCATCACGATAGTAAACGGCTTTTTATCCGGATTCACCTCCGCGTGGAAATAGCCTCCTTCAAGCCATTTCTGATATAAACGGTCTTCGAGTCCCCTCGGGTCATATGTTTTTTCGAGTTCCTTTTTCATCATGTTCGATGCTGTCTCCTTTTTAAAGTTTCTTACTTTTCCCACGGTGCCTTGTCCGGCGCCGCATTGAGATCCACAGCCGGTGTATACGCGGGCGCCTGGGGTGCCGGTTCTGTGGGTTGCATATTGAGAAGTTTCCGCCTCAGTTCGTCTTCCATATTCCGGAGCTCCTGCTCCGCGGCGGCTCTGGCCGACCTTCCCTCTGTCTGAATCTTGGCGACCTCGTCCAGGGTCGCGATCAGGGACGCGTTCGTCTGCTTCAGAGTCTCCAGATCGACGATGCCGCGCTCGGAGGCCTTGGCCGTCGCGATCGTGGTCTGCTTCAGTTTCTCCGCATTGGACATGAGCAGCTTGTTGGTCATATCCGTCACTTCGCTCTCTGCCTTGGCCGCCTTCGTGGAATCCTCGAGGCCGAGGGCCAGTACCATCTGGTTCTTCCAGAGCGGGATCGTGTTGACCAGGGTCGACTGGATCTTCTCGACCAT
>CAYLPO010000379.1:0-2062 GCA_964385575.1 uncultured Lachnospiraceae bacterium
CCCGTTTACGACCTTGACGCCCTCGGCGCTGATCTCGGTGGTGCGGGTGGAGGCACGCATGTCCACGCCCAGATTGCCCAGCTTCGTCAGGACGGAGAACTTCATCATGGCGATGATCTCGCGTCCGATCTCCGGCAGCATCTCGATCATGGTGACTTTCTTGCCGGCCATGGCCAGGTCGATGGCGCATTCGCATCCCACCATGCTGGAGCCGATGAGAACGACGTTCTCGCCCACATCGCTGTGATCCAGCAGTGCCTTCATGGCGGTGGTCACGTTCTCTCCATCCACGCCGGGGATGGGCGGTACCGCTGCCACGGAGCCGCTGGAGACCACGATGGCATCGGGAGCGAAGTCATCCACGAACTTCTTGTCCACGGCGGTGTTCATCTGGACCTTGGCGCCGCTCTTCTTCAGTTCGCGCACCAGCCAGTCGGTGTATTCACGGTATTCATGTTTGTACGGAGAAGCGGATGCCTGCAGCATGTGGCCGCCCAGGACGTCGTCCTTCTCCACCACGGTGATGTCATGTCCCCGTTTCGCGGCGTAGATGGCGGTGAGCATACCGCTGTGGCCGCCGCCGATGACGAGCACTTTTTTCTTCTTTTCCACGGGGTAGCACTTGTATGCGTCCGCCTCACGTCCGCAGAGGGGGTTGACGGCGCAGCCCAGTGCCTTGTTCTCCACGTAGCGGCTCATGCATTCCATGCAGCGCAGGCAGGGGCGGATGTCCTCGTCCCGTCCTTCGCGGGCCTTGCGTGCCCACTCGGGATCGGCGATCATGCCGCGGTCCACGCCCACCATGTCCAGCCGGCCTTCGGCCAGGACCTGCTCACACTGTTCCGGTTTGCGGAAGGAGCCGTCGGAGAGGATGGGGATGTTCACGTGGGGCTTGACCTTGTCGACGTTGGGCTGGGAGGAAAGGCCCTCTCTCATGTAGGAGTGGGTCATGGAGTCGCTGTTGAACTCGCCGGCGTCGTAGGAGCCGTTGCGCATGTGGACTGCCACGAGTCCCTTCTTCTCAAATGCCTGGGCGATGCCGATCCAGTCTTCCAGGGTCTTGCCGCCCTCGATGCCCTGATCCATACTGATGCTGGCCATGATGGGCATGTTCTCGCCGCAGGTGGCGCGGCAGGCGTCGATCTGCTCCATGATGAAGCGCATACGGTTCTCCAGGCTGCCGCCGTACTCGTCGGTGCGGTGGTTCCATGCCGGAGTGAGGAACTGGTCGTTCAGATAGGCCTGGCAGTTGACGTAGATGATGTCCACGCCTGCGGCCTTTGCGGTGGCACAGGCCTGTCCGTAGATCTCCACGCGCTGCTTGATCTCTTCCTTGGTCAGCGCGTAGGTGTTCATATTGGGGACGTAGAGCATCGGGCCCTCGTCCGCGCTGCCCGGAAGGAATCCGTCGGCGGCCCAGGGCTCGCCCAGACGGCCGGCACCGGGGTTGATCTCCATGGCGATCTTCGCGCCGTAGGAGTGGACGGTCTCACACAGATCCACAAAGAGCTTGAAGTCGCGGTCCAGGCTGGGCATGTTGATGGGATAGGGATCGAGCTTGCTCTCCATCTTCACATGTCCGGTGATGAACAGGCCCACGCCGTTCTTCGCGCGCTCTGCGTAGTAATCCACGTAGCGTTTGGTAAAGCCGCGGTCACGTTCCGAGAGAAGGATCTCTCCGACGCTCTGAAAGAGCTTGTTCTTGATCTGTACGTTTCCGAGTTTTACCGGTGAAAACAGATTCGGGTATTTCAGTGCCATAGTGATACTCTCCTTTTTATTTATGCATCAAGTTAATTACTTTTCTGTCTGCTTCTTATTGTTAAACCCGCAGGGTTTTGTTTACTCTTTCGTCTGGAAGTCGGAGATCAGGAACATGGTGTTGTCCGTCTTCTCCGGATCCAGGAAGTATTCCAGATACTTCGTGTAGTTCCAGCCCAGGATCTTCAGCTCGTCTTCGCTGAAGTCGAAGAGGAACGGGGCGCCGATGCCCAGTTTTTCCGCTTCTTCCCTGGCCTCTTCCACACCGTCCATGTCGATGACGACACCGACGACGCCGGGA
>CAYLPO010000380.1:0-545 GCA_964385575.1 uncultured Lachnospiraceae bacterium
CGCAGGTCCTCTGCAATCTGTACCAGATGTTTCTGGATAAGGAGATCACGCTTGCCGAGGCGAAGAAGACCCTGGCCATGCTGAATGATCACTACGACTGGCTGATCGTCGGCGCGGGCTTCTCCGGCGCGACGTTCGCGCATGAGATGTGGAAGCGCGGAAAGAAGTGTCTGGTCATCGACCAGCAGAGCGAGATCGCCGGATGCGCGCACTGGGAGAAGGAAGCGGGTGTGACCGTTCATGTATACGGCCCCCATATCGTCCATACGAATAATAAAGAGATCTGGGATTATGCGGCCCGCTGCCTGAAGTATTCCGACACGCCGTCGAAATTCCTGCCTTATCGGCATAAGACTTATGCGAAGCTGCAGGAGCAGTATTACCCCATCCCCTTTAACATGACGACGTTCGAAAAGTTCTGGGGGATCACGGATCCGGAAGAGGCGCAGCGTAAGATCGAGGCGGCCAGGGAGAACATCCCCGAGCCGAAGAACTTCGAGGAGGCGGCGCTCGCTGCGGTCGGCAGGGAACTTTACGAGACCTTC
>CAYLPO010000380.1:555-2057 GCA_964385575.1 uncultured Lachnospiraceae bacterium
GGGCTGCCCTGCGAAACAGCTGCCGGCTTCGCTGTTGGACACGGTCCTGCGGTTCGACGACAGGGAAGGTGTTTACGACGACATCTATCAGGGAGTCCCTGCGGGCGGCTACGACAGCCTGATCAGCTTCCTGCTGAAGAATAAGGCTGTTGTGACCGGCATGAGCTACGATAAGATCATCCATGCATTCCCGAATATCGCGGATCACATTCTGTTTACCGGATCGATCGACAGCTTTTATAACTATTCGCTGGGCCGCCTGGAATACCGGACCATGCGGATCGAACGGGAAGTCATCGAAGAGAAGAATTTCCAGGGACGCGCGGAAGTCATCCACTGCGATCCGGGCACGGATCACACCCGCACGATCGAGTATAAGCATATCAGCGGAGAGGATTCGCGGCACAGTATGGTCCAGCGGATCTATCCGTCGGAGTGGGGGCCCGGGAAACCGCGCTTCTATCCGCGCAGCGACGCGAAAAACCGCGAACTGTACGAGCGGTACACCGAACTGTGGAAAAAGTATCCGAAGGGACTTCCCCCGACGGACGCGAAAAAGGCAGAGGAACTCGGCGAGTCCTATGACCCCGCCGAAGACTATGATCTTTCCGCGGACCCTCGCCCCGACGTGGTGTTCGGAGGGCGGCTGGGCACCTATCGTTTCCTCACGATGGCCGAAGCTATGGAGGAAGCGGTCCGGCTGGCTGAAGAGATTTCGGCGGCTGAGGAGACTGCGGCTGAAGAGTCTGCAGCTGACGGAACTGAAAAGGAAGACTGACATGAGGCGGGATGATCTTCCCGCCTTTTTTGGTGAAAGGAAAGCGGTATGGACATTGACCTTTATTACAGAGAAGCCGGTGAAGGCGAACCCCTGATCCTGCTGCACGGAAACGGAGGGGACGGCGCCTATTTTCAGGAGCAGATGGGGCCGCTGTCGGAACATTTCCGCGTGATCGCTCCCGACACGCGGGGCTACGGCGGTTCGCCGCGCGGGAGCCGCCCGTTCACACTGGCGCAGTTCGCGCGGGATCTGGAGGATTTCCTCGAGGAAGAGGAGATCGAAAAGGCGCACGTGCTGGGGTTCTCGGACGGCGGGAACATCGCGCTGCTGTTTGCGCTGAACTCCTGTGCGCGCATCGACAGGCTGATTCTGAACGGGGCGAATCTGTTCTGGGACGGCCTGAAACCGGAAGTGCGGGAGGAGATCGAAGACACGTATGACGACGCGGCTTCGGAGCTGGCGGATCTGGAACAGGAAGAGGCGGAGCTGAACGAGGCGCGCGGCGTGGACCCTGAGGCGGGAGGCATCACCGAAGAAGCGTTTGAGGAGGCGTATCAGGAGCTGCTGACGCGGCGCAGGGAGCTTTGCGTGATCTGCGACCGGATGAAACTGATGATCGACGAGCCGGACATCCGTCCTGAGCAGCTCGCCGGGATCACGGTCCCGACCCTCGTGATCGTCGGTGACCGCGCGGCACAGGCAGCGAGTGACAACATCGGCG
>CAYLPO010000381.1:0-2049 GCA_964385575.1 uncultured Lachnospiraceae bacterium
GATCGTCCATGACGATCATGCCGCCGGATCCCATCATCGCGCCGTATTCTTTTAAGGTGTCAAAATCGACCGGAAGATCGAGCATGCTTTCGGGGATACAGCCTCCGGAGGGACCTCCCGTCTGGACCGCCTTGAACGGACGGTCGTTCTGAATTCCGCCTCCGATCTCATAAATCAGTGTGCGCAGTGTCGCTCCCATCGGAATCTCGACAAGACCGGTTCTGCGGACTTTACCGACCATCGCGAAGACCTTCGTTCCCTTGCTTCCTTCTGTGCCGATCGACGCAAAATGCTCACCGCCGTACTTGATGATATAAGGAATGTTCGCGAGCGTCTCCACATTGTTCAACACAGTCGGGTGATCCCATAAACCGCGCTGAACTGAGCGGATATACTTGGCTCTCGGCTCACCGACTTTTCCTTCGATCGACTGCATCAGCGCTGTCGACTCACCGCAGACAAAAGCGCCTCCGCCTCGAACCACGGACAGATGCAGCTCCTTATCAGTTCCCATGATCGAATCGCCAAGGATACCGCGCGCTTCCGCATCTGCAATTGCCTTGCGCACATGCTTGACCGCAGTCGCATACTCATCGCGGATATACAGGAATCCTGTCTTCGCGCCGATCGCAAGTGCACAGATCGCCATGCCTTCAAGCACGCTGTGCGGGTCACCGTCGAGGACTGAACCGTCCATGAATGCTCCGGGGTCACCTTCGTCGCCGTTACAGACAACATATTTCGGGAAAACATCGTAGCTGGTCGCTGTCCGCCATTTGCGACCGGTCGGAAATCCCGCGCCACCGCGTCCGCGGATACCGGATGTCTCTACTTCGGTGAGGATCTCTTCCGGAGTCATAGCGGTAGCTTTTTTCAACGCCTCGTAACCACCGGCTTCAATATAATCATCAATGCTGACCGGATCAATCACCCCTACATTGCGCAGCGCTATCTTGATCTGCTGTTTGTAAAACGGATTGTCCTGCTGCCGGATCACACGCTGTCCGTCATTGTCTTTGTAGAGCAGCCGCTCGATCGGCGGATCACCATTTACCACCTGATCAAGAATCGCCTGACAGTCCTTTGGTCTGACATGGTAATAGCAGATATCATCAGGCATGATCGTGACGATCGGACCATCTTCACATAATCCGAGACAGCCGGTGCGCTTTGTTGCGTACTCGACCTGCACATCAGCTCCAGATCCGGCGATCAGCTTTTCTAATTCTTCTGCGACCAGGGCGCTGCCATTTGCAAGACAGCCGGTGCCGCAGCAAATACGAATCGTTTTCATTGAGCCGGCACCTCCTCCCTGTATTTGGCGAGGATCTCCGGAATCTTCTCCATCGTCATCTTACCGTAATACTGGCCGTCAACGACCATGACCGGTGCCATTGCACACGAGCCGAGGCAATTGACCAACTCAAGTGAGAACAGTCCGTCTTCACTCGTCTCACCCGGAGAAATATGCAGCTCTCGCTCCACTCCGCGCACCAGTGTATTGGAACCGCGGATATGGCAGGCAGTACCATCACACAGCTTGATGATATGCTTTCCTTTCGGTTTTAAGCTCAATGCTTTATAGAATGTAGCCATCGAGTACAAGCTCGACAGCGGACACTCCAGATACTCCGACAGCGCCTTCATTGCCTCTTTCGGGATGTAGTTAAACTCATGCTGGATATCCTGCATGATCGCGAGGCAGTAGCGCTGCTCCTTCGGGTATTCGTTTAAAATGCGGTTGACCTCATTCATCGAGATCTCCATGACATCACCGCCTTTCGTTTTCATTATCTTTATATTTCGCTTGCAGCCTTAATCGGCCGCGCGCCTGATCATCCGCCGGCAACGATCGGGAACACCAGTACCGTATCGTCCGGTTTGAGCGGTGCGTCAAGACCGCCGACAAACTCGGCTTTACGCCCATTGATGATCACAATCGTCTTCGACCCGATTTCAGTTTCATCCTCATTGAAGAAATGGTCATGAAACTTCGCGCCGAAGCGCCGGGACAGTTCCTGTCCGAGCTCCTTCAGCGTAGAGGGGCCC
>CAYLPO010000382.1:0-2049 GCA_964385575.1 uncultured Lachnospiraceae bacterium
GGACGGCACAGAAGTTACCGCCTACCGCATCAGCGACGGGGAGGGGTCCTGTGTCAACTCGCCGCTGACCACATAAGGCTGTCCGTACCGGCGCAGCATCGTGTTGTGGAGCCTAGCGTTTGATACCTGCAGCACACCCGCCAGCTTCGCGATCAGCTGCCAGTAATAGGCATTCGCGGTCAATGAACGCTTCTTCCGGAACAGCTTCACACTGATCCGCAGCAGCTTATCCCGGAACGCCTCGGCAAGGCCGAGGGCCTGCCTGCGGTCTTCCACAGTGAAGGTCACCTCCGCCTCGCCGGTGAGGATATTCTGACTGATATTTTTCAGCGTTCCATTGAGTTCCAATTATTCATCCCTCCGCTCACGCCGGTGTCTGAAACGGCAGCCCGGTCTGGTCGTAATCCTTTTTCAGGGACTCAAGCCAGTCCATCATGTCTTTGAAGATCGTGATGCTGATCTCCGAGGGCTTTGCGACCTGATAACGCTCCAGCAGTTCCTTCGGATCCATAGCGACATCCTTGCAGGCTGCCTTCAGTGCGAACCAGTGTGCTTCTCCGATCATTACGTTCTGCTCTGGCTTCCCAGATGTGCCCTGTGGCTTTGCCTGTGCCCCGCTGGCAGGCTTTTCGGCCTTGGGTGCGGGATTGTCTGCTTTCTTCGCTTCGGGCCTTTTCCGGGGCGCTGAGGGGCTCATTTCGAAGACAACTTTCTTCGTCTTCGTGTTGATGACCGTCAGCTGGTTGATATTGCCGTCATCGTCGTACCCGATCGCGGTCACACGAAAGCGGTCGCTCGTCTGGAGCTTGCCGTTCTTCTCGTATGTGGTGTAGTTCCCAGCCGGCACCCAGATGAATGGTGCGGTGTAAAGCTCGCGGCCTATGCCCCAGTTGAAACAGGCCCTCTTGAAGCTGTCGGAAGCCAGGCCCTTCTCCGCCTCGGTGTTCGACTCCGTGCCGGTGTCTTCCTTCCGGATCCACTGGCTCTTCTCTTCATCCCAGATGGAGACGATGCAGTTCGCGTTGTCCCGGCAGTGCTCACGCTGCCAGTTCATGGGGCCGACGGTCTCATCCAGCAGCTTCTGGTCAACTCTGGCGTCCTTATACAGCAGCAGGCTCAAGCCTTCCTTGCCGATCTTCGCCACGCGGGCGTCGATCTCATCTGCCCGGAGTTTTCGAAAAATCAGTTCCTTCATAGCGGCAGCCCCTCCTCTTCTTCATACGGGACCTCGGTGATGTCATAACCTCTCATGCTCAGCCTGTTCCGAAGGTCTTCCACGCTCTTCCAGCAGACGCCGTCACCGCGGGTCTTCCAGTTGATCACCATCTCCACCTGATCCGGCGTCAGGCCGTCCTTCAGAGAGATCTCCTGATCTCGGAAGGTCCCCCGGACTGCGCCTTCGGTGACGCCCAGGGAAAAGGCCACGGTTGCGACGGAGTATCTTTTCGGAGCCTCGGCGGCTCTCTTCGTGATCCTGATCATGCCGCACCTCCTGTGAACAACTCCGGATATTCCTTGAGCAACTTCACCAGCGCCCCATATACGCCGTGGAAAATAGCCTTTTGCAACATCTCGGTATCGCCATCAAACAAAGTGGATGCAGGCTCTAAATCGGGTTTTGTGCGGATATACTCGCCGAGAGAAATACTAAGGTTTCTTTCAATGGCTCTCTCGATAATGTCAGTGATCTTTCCTCGCTCACAGCATTTCCCGATATATGACTGATTACGTCCGATCATCTCGCTGGCGCCTGCCAGAGTCATTCCTCTGGATTTAATGGCCTTCTTAAGCCGTTCGCCGTCGATTGTGATTTCATTTACTTTCTTAGTCATGCTCTCCCTCCTTATCTGATCCGCAGGCTCTCGGTCTGCTTCAGCTGCGCCCATGCGAACACGGCGCCGTTCTTCAGGTCCTCGAGGATCTTCCGCCTGTCGACCTTGTCAGGCTGCGGGATCCGGTACAGGTTCGGTACGTGCTCATCGTCCACAGTGATCTCCACCGACGGCGGGTTCTTCTGGATACCGAAACTGAACAATGCGGTCTTGATCT
>CAYLPO010000383.1:0-2047 GCA_964385575.1 uncultured Lachnospiraceae bacterium
CAAAAGCAGCCATTGTTATTAACTCTTGGACCAATGTTTACAATGGCAATTACTCTCCCACGTTCCGCCAGGATCTTGAGGCGGAGGCGGATATCGCCGAGGAAGTCGCGCGGATGTACGGCTATGACAACATCCCCACGACGCTGCCGAAGGGTTCGGCGACCATGGGCGGCCTGCCCATGAACCTGCGTGTACAGGCAAAGCTGCAGGATGTGGCGGAGTACTGCGGGTTCTCGCAGTCGATGACATATTCGTTCGAGAGCCCGAAGGTGTATGATAAGCTGCGCCTGCCCGAGGATCACCCGGCCAGACAGGCGGTCGTGATCGCGAATCCCCTGGGCGAGGACTTCAGCATCATGCGCACGCTGCCGGTGAACGGCATCCTGACTTCGCTGGGCCGCAACTACAGCCGCCGGAACAAAAACGTCCGCCTGTATGAACTCGCGAAGGTCTATCTGCCGAAAGCACTTCCGCTGACCGAACTTCCCGACGAGCGCGTCATGATGACGCTGGGCTTCTACGGGGACGGCGACTTCTTCGACATGAAGGGCGTCCTTGAGGAGATGCTCGTCAAAGTCGGCATGCGGAAGAAGATGATCTGCGAGGTCGGAGAGCTCATTCCGTTCCTGCATCCCGGCCGCCAGGCGCGTGTGATGTATGAAGGGGAAGAGATCGGTTATCTGGGCGAGCTTCATCCGGATACCGCGGACGCCTATGAGATCGGGGGGCGCGCGTATATCGCGGTCCTGGATACGGAGAAGCTGCTGGATCACATCGATCTGGGCGTGACGTATGAAGGCATTGCGATGTATCCCGAGATCAGCCGCGACCTGTCCATGGTCATGGATTCGAAGATCAATGTCGGCGTGATCGAGGACATCATCGAGCGCTTCGCCGGAAAGTTCCTGGAGTCCTACGGCCTGTTCGATGTCTATGAGGGCGAGCGCCTGGGCGAAGGAAAGAAGTCGGTCGCATATAATCTCGTGTTCCGCGCGAAAGACCGGACGCTGGAGGATGCGGATGTCGCCGGCCCCATTGCGAAGATCCTGGAAGAGTTGGAAAAGAAGGGCATTGAACTGAGAAAATAAATTTCTTGCGTTCGACATGCGGATGTGCTAACATTATACACCGCATGGGATGATTATCGTGCGCGGGGTCGTACCGACCTTCCGCAGAGCGGGATTGCCCGAATAATTGAAAATAGGAGAAACACCATGGCAGTGGTTCGAATTATACTGACGATCGTTTTCATTATTATCGCCATTGCCCTTGCAGTCATTATACTGATGCAGAAGGGCAAAAAGGCGGGACTTACAGGCTCCATTGCAGGAGGCAGCGCAGACACCTACTGGACTAAAAATAAGAGCCGTTCATCCGAGGGAAAGTTGGATTTCTTTACGAAGATCGGAGTTGCGGTTTTTCTCATTTTAGCTCTTTTAATCAATATCATTCTGTGATATATTACTGCTTGAGGGTCCCATCTCTTTGCGCATATGCTCATCGTCCGAGTGCGTGGGGAGGTGGGATTATTTTATAATCATGCCAAAAGACAGTGTTAAACTCATCGCGAATAATAAAAAAGCCTATCATGACTACTTCATCGAGGACACCTATGAGGCGGGTATCAGCCTGACGGGTACTGAGGTGAAGTCTCTTCGTATGGGGAAATGCAACATTAAGGAGTCTTACATCCGTTCGGAGAACGGGGAACTGTTCATCTACGGAATGCATGTGAGTCCATATGAGAAGGGAAACATTTTTAACCGGGATCCGCTGCGGGTGCGGAAGCTTCTGCTTCATGCGCGGGAGATCCGGAAGATCACGCAGGGGGCACAGCAGCAGGGATATACGATCATGCCGCTGAAGGTCTATCTGAAAGGAAGCCTGGTAAAGGTTGAGATCGGCCTGGCGAAAGGTAAGAAACTGTATGACAAACGTGATTCGATCGCGAAAAAGGATATGAAGCGCGAAGCAGAGCGCGCCATGAAAGAAAGGAACCGCTGATGAAAGACACACTGGAGATCCGCTGGCACGGCCGCGGAGGACA
>CAYLPO010000384.1:0-2043 GCA_964385575.1 uncultured Lachnospiraceae bacterium
TAACCGTCTCTCAGGATGTTCTGGAAGCCGGGGGTCAGGTGTCCCGGAGGCAGCAGCAGCGGCCAGCCGTGGATCTTACCGGTGGGACCGGCCTGAAGCGAGAACCACTCCTCGGCGCCGTCCGGAAGCCAGTTCGAAGGGAAGTTCTTTCCGTAAACGGCCATCTTCTCCTTCATGATCTCCTTCAGCTCCTTCACGTCTTCCGGCGCGATGGCCAGAAGCTGCAGGGAGTAGATCGGATCGTCCATCGGGGCGTGATGCAGACCATCCTCGCCGATGGGCCAGGTGTTCTCGATATCAGCCATCATGACCCAGTGCAGAGCCGCGGACTCGCCCCAGTTCTTATTGCCCATATCGCCGGCCAGGAACTCGTCGTCATCGATGGCGATGTGCATGTTCTCGATGACATACAGCGTCTCATACGCTCTCTCGAGGATCGGTGGATAGTCATAGTACTTCTGCTTCGCCTCAAGGATCAGGCGCTCTTTCAGAGCGTCGCCGATGATCATACGATCGCGGACGCGTGCGCGCAGGCGCTCGATACGATCAGTTACGGGTCTGAATTCGTACATAAGCATCATTCCTTTCTTTTCAACAGGCCGCTCGAAACGTCTCGTTTCCGGCCCGAATTTTACACACCCTTATACGGACTCATAAAAATCCGCATAAAGAACCTATTACTGCTATTAGCATTATTATAATGGAGATGACTGGCGAAAAAAAGGAAAATCTTATAAAATAAGAATCATTCTTTTTTCAATATCTTACGAGGAGCAACTGGTCCATGGCGCTGATCGATTATGTCAAACATTACTTTTCATTTCCCGGCATCCTGTGGTTTGCCTTGTTCTCGGCCGGAGTCCTGGTTCTGATCCACGCCGCGCTGCTCGGGCTCACGGCGCGGTCGGTCCGAAAAGACCCGCACGGCGACACGCCGGCCCATACCTTTCTGGTCCAGCGGGAAATGTATGCGGAGCTCCTGTTTTCGGCGACTTCGATCCTCCTCTTCGTGGGGATCTATTTTCTGATCAGCTTCCGGTACTTCGATTTTCCGGAAAAGTTTTACACGGTCTGGGACCGCTACAGCGGCCTGTTTCTGATCGCGGCGCTGGCCGTCGCGATCCTGCTGGTCGACCTCTTTGACCACTTCGTCATTCCGGTCCGCCGGCTGTCAGACGATGTCCGCGGTGCCCTGCGCATCGCATCCATGGTCTATATGATCATTATCTTTTTATACATCAAGTTCATTTACGAGGACGACAATTATGACAGCATTATCCTCTACATGCTCATCATGCTGATCAGCCGCTTCATCTATTTCGACGTCTCCGTCAAAGAACTGCGGCGCATCGTGAGCGGGCTGCTGCAGGTGCTCCCGACCCTGGGGCTCGTGCTGGCCACGACCGGGCTGCTGGCCCTGTTCGGGTTCGGCACCGGCTATCTGCTGCGCGGAAACGGGGTGGTGAACAGTCTGTGGATCGGGCATCTGTTCGTCATTTTAGAGCTTTGGCTCGTTTCCTTTATCGTCAAAAAGACATCCCGTCAGGAAGGAGAATAAGTCTATGGAACACACACAGTACACCGAACCCGTGCAAGCCGGCGAAAACGAAGAACTGAAGCTGCTGAGGGAGATCGCCGGAAACGCGAAAAAGCAGACCCGCGGCATCCATGTGATCCTGGGCTTTGCGATCGGGGTCTTCGCGGTGCTCGCGATCGCAGTCGTCCTGCTGGTGCCGCGCGCCCTTTCCACGCTCCGGTCCGTGGAGACCATGGTCCAGAACACGAACACGCTCATCGAGGAAAATGCAGAGGCGCTCACCGGTACGGTCGAGCAGTTCTCGCAGATCGATTTCGAGGGCCTGAACAGCTCCATTCAGGATCTTCAGGACATTATCAGTCCCATCGCGCGGCTGTTCGGCGGCGGGGACTGAAAACACGCGGCGGCAAAAAAGGCGGCAGGATCAACCTGCCGCCGTGTTCTTCTGTCATGCCGCGTTCGCGGTCTCCGTCAGTTAAACTCCGCGTTCAAAAACCTCGTCTCCA
>CAYLPO010000385.1:0-2041 GCA_964385575.1 uncultured Lachnospiraceae bacterium
GCGGCCCGCTTCACATCCCCGAGGTTCACGTCGGAGAAGCCGTCGATCGGGAAGAACACATGCGTCGTATCCTCCGTGATCTTTCCGTCCTCGCTCTGGCGCCACAGCCAGCGGCGGGTCTTTACGGTGTGACCGCTCACATAGACGAGCTCGCCCTCCGGCATCTCCTCGAGCGCCTCCTCGCCCATCGGCTGAAAATGATCCTCCGGGGTCGAGAAGCGCACCTCGATGCCGCTCTCCTCCATCCGGTCGATGTCGTGTGCGCCCATGGGCACTTCAAAGTTCAGGGAGAAGGCATTGCCCAGATCGACCAGCGGCCCGATATGCGGGAGCGCGCCGTTTTTCTGCACGCGCTTCGCGAGGGCTTCGATCGACACCATGAACTTATTCGGGTTCATCTCGAGCGCATAGAACGCGTCGCGGCAGGCCTTCACGCCCGGAATCTCGCGGACCGCGTCCTCCGCGTGACGCGCCGCAAAGTCCGCGACCGCCCGGTCCAGCATCTCCGCGACGGAAGAAGCCGCCGCAGCCTGGTTGAGGCCCTCCGCCACGACGACCCCCAGACAATACGACGGCAGCTTTTCAAACACTTTTTCGGATACGGTGAAAGTTTTCATATGTGCTCCTTCGACATTCCGGTTTTCAGGCCATACCAGACCTCCCTGTCGTTATACCACACTTGCACCGTTTTCGGATATGCTTCTCAGCCCCGCAGCTGAAACTGTCCTGTCCGGATCGACGCGATGACGCCGCCGTCGATCAGCAGGTCCGTGCCGGTGATGAACCCGGCCTGTTCCCCTAAGAGGAACGCGGCGGCACCCGCGATCTCGTCGGGCATCCCGCAGCGCTCCGCGGCAGAGGCGTCGATCATCGCCTGATACCCCTCTCCCTGGGCGGCGAACTCATCATAAGCCAGAGGCGTCACAATCACTCCGGGGCTGATGGTATTGATCCGGGCCCTGCGCTCCTTCCATGTCGTGGCTGCGGCTTTCTGCGCCTGCAGGTGATTGATTCGCTTTGCGATCATATACGCCAGCCCGGAATTCTGCATGGCGACCTCTTTCACCACGGAAAGCTCCGCGAGCCGCTCGGTCGGCGCGGCCAGAATCTCCAGCTCCGTCTCGTACGGAATGGGATACATATGTCCCGCCTGGCTGGAAATGATCAGCCCGGCGCCGCCGGCCGCCATGACCCGGCCGAACGCGTCGACGGCATAGCCCGTACCGACCATATCCAGCTTCACGATGTGTTCCGGACTCGCCTGGTTCGGAGACGCGCCCGCCGTGTCGATAAAATACATCACCGGTCCCAGCGCAGCGGCTTTCTGTGCGAACGCCTCGACCGACTCCTTCTCCAGCGCGTTCACGACACAGGTCTCCGCGTCATAACCGCTCGCGCGCAGGTCGTGCGCGGTCCGCTCGAGATTGGCCTCACTAATATCACCCAGCAGGATCTTCTTCCCCGCGCCGATGCGGCGGACGATCGCGGTCCCCATGCTGCCCGCGCCCAGAAGCGCGATCACCGGTTTATTTTCATTTCTGTCAAAGATCATTTTCATACTCCTTCAAAGCGTTTTCAGCACTTTAGCGGGATTTCCCCCGACGACCGTGTTCGCGGGCACATCCTTCGTGACGACCGAGCCGCCCGCAACGACGGCATTTTCTCCGATCCGCACGCCCGGCATGATGGTTGCGTTCGCGCCGATCCAGGCGTTTTTCCCGACGTGAACGCTCCGGCATTTCAACACATAACGGTTTTCGAAATCGTGGTTGTCCGTCACGATCGTCACGTTCGGACCGATCTGGACATTGTCATCCAGCGTGATCCCGCCGATCGCCATCGCGGTGAAGCTGTGATTGATAAACACGTTGCGGCCGAACGTCATCTGCTTCGGAAAGTCGATCTGTGCCGGCGTGAACAGCCCGAGGGTCTCCGGGCGCGCCCCGTCGAACAGATCGTCGAGCGCCTGTTCGTTTTCCTCCGAAAAGAAAGTAGTTCGCGTGACCAGCGCAAAAGAAATGAAAGAAGATTTTTGGGAAGA
>CAYLPO010000386.1:0-2040 GCA_964385575.1 uncultured Lachnospiraceae bacterium
GCGAAACAAAGTGCGATGCTGACAAAAAGACGTTTTTTCAATTCCCAATCCTCCTTTCGCCGGGACGCAGCTGCGTTCGGCATGACAAATTCCATCGCCGGCTGATCATGATGCGGACGGCCGGCGTCGTGCCTGAAGTTGTGTCCGGTTATTTCCGCGGATCGTCCTGTCTGGCGGAAATGTGGTTCACCACCAGCAGAATGACCAGAATGGCCACGAACAGCAGCGTCGAGAGCGCATACATCTGCGGGTTGATCCCGCGCCGCATCTGCTGGTAGATCATGGTCGAGATTGTATTGATCCCGGGGCCTTTCGTAAAATAGGTGATCACGAAGTCGTCGAGTGACAGCGTGAACGCCATCAGGAAGCCGGAGAGGATTCCGGGGAAGATCTCCGGCAGCGTAATGTGGATGAACGCGTAAAGCGGGGTCGCGCCCAGGTCGAGCGCGGCCTCATAGACCGCATGGTTCGTGGTCTTCAGCTTCGGCATGACGTTCAGAATGACGTAAGGTACGCAGAGCGTCACGTGCGCGATCAGCATGGACGAGAAGCCCAGCCGCATGAAGCGCATGAACAGCAGCATCAGCGCGATGCCGGTCACGATGTCCGCGTTCAGCATGGGGATGTTCGTGGTGGTCGTGATGGCCAGCTGCAGTTTCTTGCCCATGGCCATCATGCCGATGCAGGCCAGCGTTCCGATCACGGTCGCGAGCACGGCCGCGGAGATGGTCAGCTTCGCGGTGGTCGCGAGCGCGCTCATGATCTCCGCGTTCTGGAACATGCCGGTGTACCAGCGCAGCGTGAAGCCGCCCCAGACCGAGCGGGAGATGGAGTCATTGAACGACCAGACCGCCAGAACGCCCAGCGGGACGTACAGGATCACGAAGATCACGGCCACATAGATCTTTTCGATGGGAGAGCGCCGAATCACCATATGATCTGTCCCTCCCCGTTTTTATCTACTTTGTGCATGACGAACATACTGATGATGATGAAGATCATCAGGATCAGTGACAGGCCGGAGCCCGTGTGCCAGTCATAGCTCATGTTGAATTCCTGCTCGATGACATTGCCGAACAGGAGGATCCGCGACCCGCCCAGGATGTCCGCGATCGCGAACTCCGATATGGACGGAATGAAGACCATGATGATGCCGCTGATCACGCCCGGCAGCGAGAGCGGGACGATGATCCGGCGGAACGTGGTCAGGGCGTTCGCACCCAGGTCGTGCGCGGCCTCGATGATATCATAGTCGATCTTGCACATCGCGTTATAGATGGGCAGGACCATGAACGGGAAATAGTCGTAGGCGTTGCCGATAAAGATGGCGGCGCGCGTATTGATCAGGTGGAGCGGGGCAATGCCGAGGTGCCCCAGTACGGCGTTGATAATGCCGTTGTTCGCGATCAGCATCTGTACCGCGAGGATGCGTAGCAGGAAGTTGATCCACATCGGCAGGATGATCAGAATGATCAGGATGCCGCCCGAACGCGAGCGGTTCTTACTTAATATATAAGCGAGCGGGTAGGCCAGCACCAGACAGATCAGCGTGGTCATGGAAGAGATCAGCAGGGACTGCCCGAGCGCGTTCCGGAAGATGGGCCGCGCGATCGCGGCAATGTTCGCCAGCGTAAAGCCGCCGTCCGCCCCGGTCAGGCCGTAGTAGAAGACCAGGATAAGCGGCAGCAGAATAAAGCCCGCCGCCCATACGATGTAGGGTCCGGCGAGCCAGGGATGACGCAGAGAATTGTGGTGTTCGACGCTTCGGGTGTTCGCGCGTCTCGAGGTAAAGCTACTCATCTAACTCGACCACCTTTTCATCATCTGACTCGGGCTTATTCATGATCTGTATGTTAAACGGGGTCACACGTAAGGATACCTGTGTCCCCATGGCGTATCGTTTTGGCGCGTACACCAGCCAGACGAAACCGTTCGCGGTCACGTCGATCTCGAAATGCGTGCCTTTAAAGACGACATCCGTGATGGTGCCGTCGATCTGCCCCTCTCCGGGCTCGCCAATGACGATATCCTCCGGCCGGA
>CAYLPO010000387.1:0-2032 GCA_964385575.1 uncultured Lachnospiraceae bacterium
GTCTCAGACTCCCTGAGGACCGAGATGACATTGCCCCCTTTGTGGCAGCCGCAGCAGTAGTACATCTGCTTCGAGGGAGTCACCGAGAAGGACGGAGTCTTCTCCGAGTGGAACGGACAGAGACCGAAATAGGTCGCGCCGCGCTTCTGCAGCGTGACATACGAAGAAATGACATCCACGATGTCATTTCCCTCGCGCACTTTTTCGATGATCTCGTCCGAGTAGTACATCCGTCCCCTTTATCATTTACAGCGCCCATCCCCTGGGCACGAACAGTTCCTCATACTTCAGGATGGCGTAGGAATCGCTCATCCCGGCAATGTAGTCGCACACCACGCGCTCGCGCGGATCCCCGCGGTCCGCCAGATGACGGTATTCCGCGCTGATTTCATTGTAATGCTGCAGATAATACGCGAACAGCGCGCGCAGCAGATCCTGCGCCTTTTCGTCTTCGGCCTTCGCCACGCTGCCGCGGTACAGATTTGCAAACAGATAGCGGCGCAGCCCCGCCATGGCCTCCACCATCTCCGGACGCATCCGGATCTCATCCGCATCCGTGCTGTCCTGGATCAGGCAGGTGATCATGCGGTCGAGCCGCACCTTCACGGAATGCCCGAGCACATCGGTGTACTCCGCCGGGAGCATCTCCTCCGTGAGGACGCCGGCGCGGATGGCGTCATCGATGTCATGATTAATGTAGGCGACCTTGTCCGCAATGCGCACGATCTGCCCCTCGAGCGTGGCCGGCGTGCAGGACGAGCGGTGGTTCAGCATCCCGTCGCGCACTTCCTTCGTCAGGTTCAGGCCGGCGCCGCCCTTCTCGATGACCTCGACCGTCCGCACGCTCTGCTCGTTATGCCGGAAACCGCCGATCCCGGCGCACAGTTCGTTCAGCACGGCCTCGCCGGCATGGCCGAACGGGGTGTGCCCCAGATCATGCCCCAGCGCGATGGCCTCCGTCAGGTCCTCGTTCAGGCAGAGCGCGCGGGCAATGCTCCGGGCGATCTGCGACACCTCCAGCGTGTGGGTCAGCCGCGTGCGGTAGTGATCCCCGGCCGGTGCCAGAAAGACCTGCGTCTTATGCTTCAGACGGCGGAACGCTTTCGAGTGGATGATGCGGTCCCGGTCGCGCTGATAGACCGTGCGCATGGGGCACTGCTCCTCCTCACGGTCACGGCCCAGACTCTCATCCGCAAAAGACGCACGCGGGCTCAGATATTCATGTTCTCTTTTTTCGATCTGTTCACGGATATTCATACTGAAATATCATACCACCGAAGGATGATCTTTTCCACGACATTGCACGGAATTACTGGTATACTATGATGGTTGATACAAAACACCGCATTCCGAATTACTGAAAGGAATCACTCATGAAAGATCATTTTATCCGGACTGCCTGCATTACCCCCGAAGTCGTCGTGTCAGACCCCGCCGCGAACCGCGCCTTCATCGAGGCCGCACTGAAGGAGTGCGCCGCGGATGACGTAAAGATCGCGGTGCTCCCGGAGCTCGCGCTCACCGGTTATACCTGCAGCGATCTGTTCCTGCAGAGTTCCCTGCTCGAAGCCGCAAAAGCTGAGCTGTTCGCGCTGGCAGACGCCACCTCGGATCTGGACCTGCTCTTTTTCGTGGGCCTGCCCTGGCAGCAGAACGGCTGTCTGTATAATGTCATGGCGGCCGTCTTCGCGGGCGACATCCTCTGCCTGATCCCGAAGACGTTCATCCCGAACTATAACGAGTTTTACGAGATGCGGCATTTTACCCCCGGCTGGCGGGAGCCGCGCTTTATCACGACCACCGGTGCGGACGGCGAGGAAACGGAGATCCTGATGGGAACCGACATCCTGCTCACCGCGTCGAATGTGGAGGGGCTGGTCATTGCCGGCGAGATCTGCGAGGACCTCTGGGTCGCGCAGAGCCCCGGTGCCGCGCACGCGATGGCCGGCGCCACCGTCATCGTGAACGCCTCCGCGAGCCCGGACGAGATCGCGAAGGACGAGTTCCGCCGCGACATGGTCTCCATGCAGTC
>CAYLPO010000388.1:0-2031 GCA_964385575.1 uncultured Lachnospiraceae bacterium
GCCGGGGTTGCTGTTGGAGCAATCGTGGCGGCATTCCTGGTTAAAGGGATTCTTCCAGAGAGCATGGAAAAGATGAAGAGCCTGGTGTTCTGGGGCATTATTGCCGGAGGAGCAGGCGGAGGCGGATTTTTGTGCGGAAAGTTTTTGAACCGGAGATGAAGGAGGAAGAGACACAATGATTGAAATAATGAAATGCGCAGGAATCACGAAAAAGGAAAACAGAAAGATGAGCCGGCGATCCCCGGTATTCAAAAAGGCATTGCCTGCGGTAATAACTGCAGCTCTTATGCTGCTTATGATGGCCGTACCGGTGTTTGCGGCCAGCGGCGCGGATGTGATACAGAACGGGTTCGCAACACTTCTGGATATCGTAAAGGCACTGGTTTCCGCCATCGGCACAATCGTGCTTCTGTGGGGCCTGTTCGAATGGGGAACCAGCCTGCAGTCACCGAACGGTGCGGAACAGTCTTCTGCCTTTAAAAGGATCGGCGGTGGGCTTGTGATGATCCTGGCACCTCAGCTGATCGGCCTGTTCATTGCATAACCGGGTTATGCAGGGATAAATGAACGGACATAATAATCAACGAAGGAGGTGATGGCTGTGCCGGATTGGGCAACGTCGTTTTTGACAGAGGGGTTCGCGCAGGGGCCGATGGTGGTCTGGAACCTCTGCATGTACATGGCTGTTTCCCTGATGGGATATGATTTTCCGTTTGCTCCGGAGACAGGTCTTCAGGACCTCCCTATTTTCGGGCCGCTGATACAGTTTGTACAGGAACACTCGGTATACGTGCAGGATATTTATAACTGGTTCATGGGCGTCGGCCTGGTGCTTCTGAACCTGTTCTGCCTGATTGCGTTCTGTCGTCAGGCAAGCCGCTTAAGAGAAAACGTAACGCTTGAAATGTGGATCGAACTGTTCGTCAAAGTGGTGGTCGGAAATGTCCTGATGCTCGAAGGACTGAACATCATAAGAGCGTTCCTGAACGTTGCGTCCACTTCGTCGTCCGTATTCTTAAGCCTTTCAAACGTGGACATCGTAACCAGCAACATTGACCTCGGAGCGGTTCTGGCCTATGTGCTGGTCGGGATCTTCTTCCTCATCGGATCGGTGATCTGCGGCATCATGATCGTGGTCACCGTGGCAAAGAGGATCGTAAACATCTACGTCCTGACCTGCGTGATGCCGATTGCCTGCGCTACGCTTGCGGGCGGTCCGGAGATCGAAAGAAGCGGGTGGGCATGGCTGAAGACGTTCCTGTCAACCTGCTTTGAGATCGTAGTCATCGCGCTGGTGTTCGCACTTGGCGGAATGCTGAATGCCGCACTGCAGAGTGTTGCGATCGGGGATGTGAACGGATGGTTCGACGGCTTTTTATCGGTGCTTTGCGACATGATCTATATGATCTTCCTGACGGTATCCGTTACCGGCGCCGGAGGATTGCTGCGCAGGGCATTTGATCTCAGGTAAAGGAAGGGAACAAAGATGGCAATACGAAACAACAAGGATTTTTTGAAGGAATACAAGGACGATGCCTGGAAGGGCTTTTCCACAAGGGAACTCCTATGCATCATCGGGGCAGCCGCCATCGGCATTACGGTGGATGTGCTGCTCCATTATTATGCGGGTGTTTCCCTGGCTGCGGGGGTCTACATCGCGCTTCCGATAGCAGCGCCGCTGATTCTGGTCGGGTTTTATAAGTATCAGGGCTTCCTGACCATCGGCCGGTTTTTAAAGGAATGGCTGTATGAGATGGAAACGTCCCGTGTGGATTACATATCCGGCGAGTGCGTGGAGGAAGATCTGTTCTACAGGGTGGAATCCTGCGGAGCCGGAAGCGGGAAACGCAAACGAAAAAGACAAAAGACTGCCAAAGAGATACCGAAGGCAGTGACAGACAGAAAAGGAGAATGATCTATGGGAGTATTGAACGCGCCTGCGCGGTTCCGCAAAGCTGCCCGTGAAACAGAGCTTTATACAAAGCATCCAAAACGGATCCGCGAGGTTTTTAATATCAGGGAAGTAAACGA
>CAYLPO010000389.1:0-2022 GCA_964385575.1 uncultured Lachnospiraceae bacterium
ACACCGAGTGCGCCGAGGATCAGGCAGACGACCTTGACCGCGATCGCGATCGTGATGTTTTCCTTCACGATGCGCATGCACTTTCTGGAGATGCGGATCGCCTTTCCGATCTTCAGCGGGTCGTCATCCATCAGGACCACGTCCGCAGACTCGATGGCCGCATCGGAGCCCATCGCGCCCATGGCAATGCCGATGTCCGCGCGGGACAGCACCGGCGCATCGTTAATGCCGTCGCCGACAAATGCGAGTTTCTCATTCTGCTGCTGCCCGGCGAGCAGCTCCTCGACCCGCGTGACCTTATCCGCAGGAAGCAGTTCCGCATGGATCACGTCGACACCGAGTTGTCCGCCGACTTCCTCGGCAGCTGCGCGGGCGTCGCCGGTCAGCATAACGGTCTTTTTCACGCCGCTTTTCTTCAGATCACGGATGGCCTCGGCGGAATGCTCCTTAATAATATCCGAGATCACGATATGACCGGCATATCTGCCGTCGACCGCCACATGGACGATCGTGCCTGCGCCCGAAGTGCTGCAGGGCTTGGCCTCACAGCCGGCAAGCGTCATCATCTTGGCATTGCCCGCGCAGACGGTATGACCGTTGATCTGAGCGCGCACGCCGTGGCCGGCGACTTCCTCGATCTCCCCGACTTCGCAGTCGTCGGACTCATCGCCGTAGGCTTTCTTCAGGGACGCGGCGATCGGGTGGTTCGAGTAACGCTCCGCATGCGCCGCCATGTGCAGCAGCTCATGAATGATGGCCTCATCGGCGGTCTCATCGTGGCCCTCGCAGCCGTGCGCCGTACAGGAAGTATGCTCGCCCAGGTCTTCACCGTCATCATGACTTGCGTGGACCATCGAGACTTCGAACACGCCCTTCGTCAGGGTTCCGGTCTTATCAAAGACGACCGTTCTGACATTCGAAAGGGTCTCCATGTAATTCGAGCCCTTGACCAGAACGCCCTCGCGGCTCGCACCGCCCAGACCCGCAAAGAAGCTGAGCGGAATACTGATGACCAGCGCGCACGGGCAGCTCATGACCAGGAACGTCAGCGCGCGGTAGATCCAGTCGCCCCAAAGCTCGGTCGGCCCGACCGCAGCTCTTCCGGCCAGCGTCAGCACGATCGGCGGAATGACCGCCAGCGCGACTGCCAGCAGTACGACGATGGGGGTATAGACACGCGCAAACTTCGAGATAAACTTCTCGGACTGCGACTTTCTGGAGCTCGCGTTCTCGACCAGCTCGAGGATCTTCGATGCAGTCGATTCGCCGAATTCCTTCGTAGTCTGAATGCGCAGCGGGCTGCTCTCGTTCACGGAACCGCTGATGATCTCATCGCCGGCGCCCACGGCGCGCGGCACACTCTCGCCGGTCAATGCCGCGGTATTCAGCCGCGACTGGCCTTCCAGGACAATGCCGTCGATGGGGACTTTCTCGCCCGGGCGTACCAGGATGACCGTGCCGATCTCGACATCTTCCGGATCCACTTCCTCAACGCCGTCATCCGTCTCAATATAAGCGACATCCGGGCGGATATCCATCAGCTCGCTGATGTTCCGGCGGCTCTTTCCAACCGCCATGCCCTGGAACCATTCGCCGACCTGATAAAACAGCATAACGGCAACGGCTTCCGTATAATCGCCTGTGCGCAGAAACGCCAGCACAAACGCACCGACGGTCGCGATCGCCATCAGCAGACTCTCATCGAACGGCTGACGGTTCACGATGCCGTGGACCGCGTTCGCCAGGATGTCATAACCGATCACGATGTAAGGGATCACATACAGCACCAGTCTGACCCATCCTTCCGAAGGCAGAAAATGAAGGATGATCAGGAGGGCTGCTGCGACCAGAATTCGAATGAGATTTCTCTTCTGCTTCCGGTTCATGTTACTATCCTCTATAAAAATCATCGATCCGCGCGTATGAACATCTATTCAGCGAATATCTATTCATGCAGCACGGATCGGGGAATTAACAAAGATGCTGATTACAGGTAGATCTCGCAGTCGCGCTCCACCGCCT
>CAYLPO010000390.1:0-2016 GCA_964385575.1 uncultured Lachnospiraceae bacterium
GCGCGTGTATAGTAGCACATGCTGTGACATGATAGCTGTGAAGTGTGAGGTTGCTTCCGCAGAGTGCCATACTGCAGGAAGGTTATTTACACGGAGCGAATGTCAGGCCGCGAAGCCGACGACTAGTCACTGTACCGAGCGGAGGAACGAGTTTCTTCCATATAAGATCTGCCGGCAGGGCAGAGATCACGTGTGCATGATCCATGCGTTCCAGTATGGACACACACGAGCGAGTGTACAGTCGCCCGTCTGAGGTACTTCGAAATTCAAAGTACGTTAGAGAGGAGACTTTTTTTATGGCCAGAACGATCATGAGGATCACCCTCAAAGCTTATGAGCACAAGCTCGTAGACGACAGCGCGGCAAAGATCATCGATACCGTCAAGAAGACCGGCGGTGATGTATCCGGTCCCGTCCCGCTTCCTACTAAAAGGGAGATCGTGACGATCCTGCGCGCGACGCACAAGTATAAGGACAGCCGTGAGCAGTTCGAGCAGCGCACGCATAAGCGCCTGATCGACATCATCATGCCGACGCAGAAGACCGTGGACGCGCTCTCCCGCCTGGAGATGCCCGCCGGTGTCTACATCGACATCAAGATGAAGCAGAAGTAATTAAGGAAAAAACTTTAAAAAATTCTGGCAAGAACGGCGGTACATCCGTCCGGTCCAATGCAGAAGGAGGAAATTAATGAAGAAAGCAATCCTTGCAACCAAGATCGGTATGACCCAGATCTTCGCGGAAGACGGTTCTCTCGTCCCCGTGACCGTTCTCGAGGCGGGCCCCTGCGTGGTCCTGCAGGTCAAGACCGAAGAGAACGACGGCTATGAGGCAGTCAAGGTCGGCTTCGGCGCGAAGCGTGAGACCCTGATCAACAAGCCCATGATGGGTATGTTCCAGAAGGCCGGCACCACCCCGAAGCGCTTCGTCAGAGAGTTCCGCCTGGATGACTCCGCGAACTTCTCCGTGGGCGATGAGATCAAGGCTGAGGCCTTCGCTGCCGGCGACAAGATCGACGTCAGTGCCATCTCGAAGGGCAAAGGCTTCCAGGGCGCCATCAAGAGACTGGGCCAGCACAGAGGCCCGATGGCTCACGGTTCCAAGTTCCACCGCCATCAGGGTTCGAACGGTGCCTGCTCCGATCCCAGCCGTGTTTATAAAGGAAAAGGCATGCCCGGTCAGATGGGCGGCAAGAAAGTCACCATTCAGAATCTCGAGGTCGTCCGCGTGGACGCCGAGGATAACCTGATCCTGGTGAAGGGCGCGGTCCCCGGTCCCAGAAAAGCTCTGGTCACCATCAAGGACGCGGTCAAGGCCCGTAAGTAAGGCGCCGCCGAACGAAGAAGGAGGACATACAGATGGCAAACGTATCTGTTTTTGATATGACCGGCAAGCAGGTCGGCACGAGAGACCTCAGCGATGAGATCTTCGGCATTGAGCCGAACATGCACCTGGTCTACATGGCAGTCAGACTGCAGATGGCTAACAAGAGACAGGGCACGCAGTCCGCGAAGACCCGCTCGGAAGTTTCCGGCGGCGGAAAGAAGCCCTATCGTCAGAAGGGCACCGGCCGCGCCCGTCAGGGTTCGACCAGAGCTCCCCAGTGGACGCACGGCGGCATCGTGTTCGCGCCGAAGCCCCGCAGCTATTCCTTCAAGATGAATAAGAAGGAGAAGCGTATTGCGCTGAAGTCGGTGCTTTCCGCCGCAGCTGCCGAGCAGAAGTTCATCTTGGTTGATGAGATCAAGATGGACGCGCCGAAGACGAAAGACTTCCAGGCGATGCTGAACGCTCTGAACGTGAAGAAGGCCCTGGTGGTCCTGGATCAGAAGGACGAGGCAGTGGTCAACTCCGCCAGAAACATCGAGGGAATCAAGACCGCGTATGTGAATACGATCAACGTCTATGACATCCTGAAATATCAGACAGTCGTCGCGACTTCGGCAGCTGTCACGAAGATCGAGGAGGTTTACAATGGCTGATCTGAAATATTATGACGTCATCCTGAAGCCGATC
>CAYLPO010000391.1:0-2008 GCA_964385575.1 uncultured Lachnospiraceae bacterium
CTTTGCGGCGATGGCTGAGGCGTTCGGCGCGAAGGGATTTAAAGCATCCACTCCGGAGGAGTTCCGGAAGGCGCTCGAGAGCGCGCTGGCTGCTGACGGACCCTCGCTTGTCGAGTGCGCGATCTCCAAGGAGGAGCTGGTCTACCCGATGGTTCCTCCGAATAAGTCGATCGACGAGATCATGCTGCAGGAGGAGAGATCATGAATAAATACACCATCGGACTTTTAGTGAAAAACCGCTACGGCGTGCTGTCGCGCATCTCGTCCATGTTCTCCCGCAGAGGATTTAACATTGACAGTCTGACGGTCGGTGAGACCGCGGACAGCACGGTCTCCCGCATGACCATCACATTGACCGGAAACAGCCATGACCGCGATCAGATCGTGAAGCAGCTGGCGAAACTGCATGATGTCATCACGGTCAGCGATATGTCCGGCGGAGAAGTCGTATCGCGTGAACTCGTGATCATCAAAGTGCGCGCGGATCATGAGACCCGGCAGGAGATCATGAACGCGGCCAATGTCTTCCGCGCGAACGTGGTTGATTATTCACCGCACTCCATGATGCTGGAGATCACCGGCAGTGAGGAAAAGATCAACGCGCTGGTGGCCATTCTGAAAGATTACGGGCTGATCGAGATCGCCCGCACCGGTATTGTGGCAGTCGAACGCGGAAAGAAAGATCTGGACTGAGTGATCTGTTTCCAGATGGTTTGCGGAGATGAGTGACATGAAGAATGTACTGCTGATGATCAATCCGAAAGCCCACGGCGGTCTGCTCCCTCAGCTGGCAGAGATCCTGAGCATTTTCTCCGCTGCGGATTTTCGCACGGAAGTCTATATCACGCAGGCTCCGGGTGATGCTGCGGCTAAGATCCCGGAACGGGCTCTGGGTAAGGATATCGTGGTCAGCTGCGGCGGTGACGGGACCATGAACGAGATCGTGACCGGGCTGATGCAGATGGACCGGGATGACCGGCCGGCACTCGGCCTGATTCCCACGGGAACCACGAACGATCTCGCCAAATCGCACAACATCGTCGGCAGTGTTCTGGATGCCGCAAAACTGGTCATCGAGGACCGTGAGGTGTGGGTCGATATCGGCTGCATCAACGGCGAGAAGTATTTTGAATATGTGACCGGATTCGGAGCATTTACTTCTTCCTCTTACAATGTTCCCTCCGGGGCGAAGTCGATCATGGGCTACACCGCATATCTGCTGTCGGGAGCTGTGGAATTGCTGAACATGACTTCGCAGCCGGTCAGGATCACGACCGAGGAGAAGAGCTGGGATGACCAGATCATGTCGGCGCTGATCACGAATGCTTCACAGGTCGCGGGCTTCCGTGACAAGGTCGCTTATAACGTAGATACGAACGACGGAAAGTTTGAGCTGCTTTTGATCCGGGAGCCGAAAGATCTGATCGATATGGATCAGGTGCTCTCGTCTCTGGTGTTTGTTTCCGATAATCAGTTCGTACAGCGTGTGAAGACCTCGAAAGTGAAGTTTGAGTTTCATCGGATGACGGACTGGGTGAAAGACGGCGAGTACGCGGGTGAATACCGTGCGGCTACCGTCGAGAACATCCACAGCGCGATCCGGATCATTGAGGGTCCGCCTGTCAAAGAAGTCGACTGGGTGACTAATATGGCGAACCTGTACAGAGACCTGGGCCGAAATCCGGCGCCCGGAGTCTGAAACTGTGTGTGGCCGGGGGCACCCGGCCGGAAGGAGAAGAAACCACATGTCTGAGATCAAGTTTGATGAAGTCATTTCGAAACTGGAAGAGATCGCGGAGTCGAAAGACCAGAAGGTGGATAATACCGATATCCTCTCTGTTATCCCGGCAGAGCAACTGAACCAAAACCTTCTGGATGACATTACCGAAGCCCTTGCAGAAAAGGGCATCGAGATGGTCCGCCCGTCGATCGATTCGTTTTTCCGGGATGATATGGATGACATGGACCCGGACGAGAATGATCTGCTGGATCCGCGCTGTTTAGATGC
>CAYLPO010000392.1:0-2007 GCA_964385575.1 uncultured Lachnospiraceae bacterium
CTGCAAAGCGGAGATGGAGCGCCTGAACTCCCTGCCGGAGACGCTGAACCCGCAGCTGCAGCTGTTCGGGATCAACCAGGGCGGCGTGCTCGACGACGTGCGCATGGCCCACGCAGATGAGATCTCGGAGATGGACCTGCCGGGCTATGCGGTCGGGGGACTGGCGGTCGGCGAGACCCATGAGGAGATGTATCACATCCTGGACGTCACGGTACCGCATCTGCCGCGAAACAAGCCCACGTATCTGATGGGCGTCGGGACGCCCGCGAACATCCTGGAGGCGGTCGACCGCGGGGTGGACTTCTTCGACTGTGTGTATCCGTCCCGGAACGGCCGTCACGGCCACGTCTATACCTGGCACGGCCGTATGAACCTGCTGAATGCCTGTTATGAGCGGGATGAGAAGCCCATCGACGAGGATTGTGAATGCCCCGTGTGCCGCAGATATTCCCGCAGCTACATCCGGCATCTGCTGAAGGCGGGAGAAATGCTGGGAATGCGATTCTGCGTATTGCATAATCTCTATTTTTATAATAAAATGTTGTCCGATATTCGCCTTGCTATAGGTGAGGGACGTTACCAGCAGTTTAAAAAAGAGCGTCTTCAGAGCCTGGAAGAAGGGGAGAAAGAAAGAGCAGAGCGGCAGAAGCCGCGCAGGAGGTAAAGGATGAACCCCAGTTTTATCGTTATTTACATCGTTATCATCGTTGTATTCGCCTACTTCTTCGTGATCCGTCCCGGTCAGAAGAGCCGTAAGGAGAAGGAAAATCTGAAGAACAGCCTGAAAGTCGGCGATCTGGTGAAGACCACCGCGGGCTTCTACGGCGAGGTCATCGACCTGACCGAGGAGATGGTCATCGTCGAGTTTGGCAATAACAGAAACTGCCGCATCCCCATGGACCGCGATTCCATCGTGGACATTGAGCGTGCAGAAGAACCGACGGAGAAGGCAGAGTGATCTGACCTTATTTGCGTGCGAACACCGGGCTGTCCCTAAACGGACAGCCTTAATCAAATCCCGCGGACGGCCGCGATCAGAGCCGGCCGCGGGTGACTTCATTTTTTTCAGAAGAGGTGTGAAATGAGCAGAGTTTATAACTTTTCAGCTGGTCCCGCAGTTCTGCCCGAAGAAGTCCTTCAGCAGGCCGCTGCCGAGATGATGGATTACCGGGGCACCGGCATGTCCGTCATGGAGATGAGCCACCGTTCGTCGGCGTTCCAGGAGATCATCGATACCGCAGAGGCGGATATCCGTGACCTGATGAACATTCCGCCGAATTACAAGGTCCTGTTCCTGCAGGGCGGCGCGAGCGCACAGTTCTCCGCCATCCCGCTGAACTTCATGACCACGGGAAAGGCCGATTACATTATTACCGGCCAGTGGGCGAAGAAGGCATGGCAGGAAGCGCAGAAGTACGGAACCGCGAACGCGGTCGCGTCCAGCGCGGATCAGACGTTTTCCTACATTCCGGACTGCTCCGACCTGCCCATCGACGAGGACGCGTCCTACGTCTATATCTGCCAGAACAACACCATCTACGGCACGAAGTATCATACGCTCCCGAACACGAAGGGGAAAGATCTGATCTCCGACCAGAGCTCCATGTTCCTGTCCGAGCCGGTCGACGTCTCGAAATACGCGATGATCTACGGCGGCGTACAGAAGAACGTGGGTCCTGCGGGCGTCGTCATCGCCATCATTCGGGAAGACCTTCTGGAGAAGGAAGTGAACCCCATGACCCCGGTCATGATGAATTATAAGACCCAGGCAGACGCGGGTTCTCTGTATAACACGCCGCCCTGCTACGGCATCTATATCTGCGGACTCGTCTTCCAGTGGCTGAAACGCCAGGGCGGCCTGAACGCCATGCAGATCCTGAACGAGGAGAAGGCGAAAGTTCTGTATGATTTCCTGGATCAGAGCGAACTGTTCCGCGGTACCGTCCGCAGGGAGGTTGGTCTAGTAAATTACAGAGTCGAGAAACGATTTCCGAGGTTAGGACACCA
>CAYLPO010000393.1:0-1993 GCA_964385575.1 uncultured Lachnospiraceae bacterium
TCAATCCGGAATATCCATACCCGGCACGATGTTCCAGGCCCACGCGCAGCGAGCGCGGTAGTGCAGGCAGTCTCCCGCCGCAAATCTGACGATGCACAGCCGCCGGAGACTTGAGCCGCGACCATGAAGAACCGGCTGAACATAAGAAAAACAGAGGGAGGAATGTTTGCTCCGAGCAAATCCATTCCAGCTCGTCTTCGGCGGCTGTACTCGTCACCTTGCGTCAAGGGACAATCCCTGCCGCCTGCGCTCCCCGCCGCCAGACTACACTTTCCCAGCCTCCGCCTCCGCGGCGAACGCCCGCCTCGCACACCTCCGGAAAATGATCACCGACACGATCACATTGATCACATCCGCCGTCACCTGTGCCCACACGATCCCGTACATTCCAATGAAATGGTTCAGGATAAACAGCATGGGGATATTCAGGATCAACCACCGTATGACCACCAGGAGCAGCGATTTCCCGCCTTCTCCGAAGCCCTGGAACAAATGCACGATAAAGAAACTGCAGAACATCAGCGGCGTCGCCAGAATCCGCGCCCGCAGGAATGCGGTGCCCAGCGCCATGGTCTGCGGCTCTGCGATAAAGAAATGAATGATCTGCCCGGCGAACAGCTCATACAGCACGATGCTCACCGCGCCCACGATCAGCCCCAGCCGCAGCGAATAGCGGATGGTCTCTTTCATGCGCTTGTGATTGCCCGATGCGAAATTATATGCCACGATGGGAACGATGCCCTGGCAGATACCCACACCGGTGTTCAGCGGCAGCCGCTCACCCTTCAGGACAATGCCGATGGCCGCCAGAGCCACATCGCTGTAGCTCGCCATCAGGCGGTTAATGACCATGTAGTCGAGGTCAAAAAGGAGCATGGAGATGGCGGCGGGCACGCCGACACTGAACACAGATCTCAGACTGGCGCGCTCCGGCATTCCCAGACGCGGATCAAACGTGATGACCGTGCGCTTCCGCTCGCGCAGAAGAATAATGATGAAATACGCGCTCGCAATACAGTTCGACAGCAGCGTCGCGATGCCCACGCCCAGCACCTCCTGCCCGCGCGGAAGCAGGACGAACATAAACAGCGGATCCAGGGCAATGTTGATCAGGCCGCCCGCCATCACGCCCGCGCTCGCCTGACGCGAAAGACCGGCGCTGCGCAGGATGTTCGACATGGCGTTCGAGAACACGGTCGGGATGCCGCCCAGCACGACCACGCAGAATGTGTACTGGCTCGCGTAGAGGAAGATGTTCTCGCTCGCGCCGAGCGCCGTCAGGATGGGGCGCATGAACACGCCCATGACGACCGAAAACGCCGCGGCGATGGCCAGCGCGAAGCCGATGGAAAACGTAGAGACTTTTCGGGCCTCTTCCTCACGCCCCACACCCAGCAGGCGCGAGATCATGGACGACCCGCCGATGCCGGTCAGCATGGCAAATGCGATGCAGATGTTAAACACCGGCAGAATCAACGAAGCACCCGCCACCATAAGGGGATCGTTCGTCCGCCCCAGGTAGAAGGTGTCCGCCATGTTATAGATCAGAACGATGATCTGGCTGAAGATGGCAGGAAGCGCCATCTCCCGCACGGCGCGGGGGACGGGCAATGTTTCGAAAATGGATTTGCTGTCTGCTCGGGCCATGGGAAAGTTCTCGCTTTCGGAAATGATTTGTTTCAGATAATACTCTGTATGAAGAAGATAGTCAAACATGGATCTCTATTTTGCAGTTCCGCGGGATCAATGCTGACAAAAACGCCATCCGGCGGATCAATGCCGGACAGCGTTTCGCGACCAGTTTCATATCGGAGGCTCTCAGTACTGTCTGGAATGCACATACTCTTTCGAGATCACCTTCCTGGAGAGTTTCGCAAACTTCTCCCTCATCTGATTTGTTTTGCTCTGCTTTCGCTGCTGTTTCGCGCGATACACTTCCAGATTATCCTGCCAGAGCGCATAATCTGGTATAATTAAGATACGGGGAACCCGG
>CAYLPO010000394.1:0-1991 GCA_964385575.1 uncultured Lachnospiraceae bacterium
GGCGGCGATGCAGATAGTATGTCCCTCCTCTGCTTTTGTGCGCTATGACGGCGGCTGTCCGAATGCCGGAAAGAAGAAAATCTTTTTCCTGTATGATCCGGATGAGGATGCTTCCGACATCGAATGTCTGACTGCTTCCGTCGACCAGCGGTTCCGGAAGATCAGTCACCGGGATATCCTCGGTGCACTGATGCGTTGCTTGTTTCGGGATGGTTCCCGGAGGGTTCTTTGCATTCCAGGAAACATTTTTCTGCACGGCTCAAGAATATCTGAAATCGGTATTGACAACCGTTTCGCTATGAACGATAATATCACTACACCCCCGGGGGGTGTGCAGGCGCGGCGCTGGCTCCCGGAGACTGCCGCGGCCGGGCACCCCGGCCTTATTCCCCGGGCTTCGGAAAGGAGTGTCTATGCAGGCCGAAAACGCGAAGATCTTAAAATTACTGAGGACCGCCCGCGGGCAGATCGACGGGATCATCCGCATGGTGGAGGAGGACCGCTACTGTATCGATATCTCGCATCAGCTGCTGGCCACGGAAGCCATGCTGAATAAGACGAACGTCGAGATCCTCACCGCGCATTTGAAGTGCTGCGTGGCGGAAGCGGAGACGCCGGAGGACCGGGACCAGAAGGTCGAGGAACTGGTGAAGCTGCTCGGGAAACTGATGAAGTGAACAGTTGAAACTGTTGTTCAATCTGCGAGGAATATGAAATGAAACAGTACATCGTTACAGGTATGAGCTGCGCCGCGTGCAGCGCGCGTGTGGAGAAGGCCGTGAACGGGGTCCCCGGCGTGGAGTCCTGCTCGGTGAGCCTTCTCACGAACTCGATGGGCGTGGAGGGCACCGCGACGGATGAGGCGATCATCGCAGCCGTGGAAGAGGCCGGCTACGGCGCCAGCCCGAAGCCTGCCATGGGCGCCTCGGCGGGCAATGCCGGGGCCGGAGCTTCAGAGGGCGCGGCCGGCTCATCGCTCTACGCGGCGGAGGAGGAAGCGCTGAAGGATCATGAGACGCCCGTGCTGAAGAAGCGCCTGATCGCGTCGATCGTGTTCCTGGCAGCCCTCATGTATGTGTCCATGGGACATATGATGGGCGGCTTCCCGCTGCCGCCTGTGATGGCGGATAACCATGTCATTCAGGGCATCGTCCAGATGGTTCTGGCCGGGATCGTCATGATCATTAACCAGAAGTTTTTCATCAGCGGCTTTAAGGGCCTGGTGCACCGCTCCCCGAACATGGACACGCTCGTGGCGTTGGGATCCATGACGTCGTTCGTCTACAGCGCAGTCATCCTGTGCGCCATGGCCGAGGCCATGCGGCAGGGCAATGCCGAGATGGTGATGCATTACGCGCACGGTCTGTACTTCGAGAGCGCGGCCATGATCCTCACGCTGATCACGGTCGGAAAGATGCTCGAGGCCATGTCGAAGGGCCGCACGACGAACGCGCTGAAGAGCCTGATGAAGCTGGCGTCGAAGACTGCGACGATCGTCGTGGACGGCGAGGAACAGACCGTTCCGATCGACCAGGTGAAGAAGGGCGACATCTTTGTGGTGCGCCCCGGCGAGAACATCCCGGTCGACGGCGTGGTCATTGAGGGCATGAGCGCGGTGAATGAAGCTGCGCTGACCGGCGAGAGCATCCCGGTAGATAAGGCCGTGGGCGACCGCGTATCGGCGGCGACCGCGAACCAGTCCGGCTTCCTGCGCTGCGAGGCCACGCGCGTGGGCGAGGACACGACCTTGTCCCAGATCATTAAGATGGTCTCGGATGCGGCGGCCACGAAGGCGCCCATCGCGAAGATCGCGGACAGGGTCTCGGGCGTGTTCGTTCCGACGGTCATCATCATTGCCATTGTGACCCTCGTGGTCTGGATTCTGATCCGCGTGCAGTTCGGCACCGAGCTGACGCACGGTATCGCGGTGCTCGTCATCAGCTGCCCCTGCGCGCTGGGACTGGCGACGCCGGTCGCGATCATGGTCGGCA
>CAYLPO010000395.1:0-1989 GCA_964385575.1 uncultured Lachnospiraceae bacterium
GGGCGTGACCTGGGTGCCCAGCGAGTCCACGATGAACGCGCTTCTGCCCGAGCCGAACAATTTCATTCTGGACGACATCACGAAATGGCACGACATCGTCAAGGCGCCTTCGCTCGCCGACGTGGACTGGGAAGCCATGGTGAAAAAGCAGATTGACGGCATGACAGCCATGGGTATTCTGGACCGCGAGACGCAGGCACTGCATCTGTCCACCCACGTGGGTTATTTCCAGATGCTGATGGCGTTCATGGGATTCGTCGAAGGCATCTGCGCGATCGTGGATGAGCCCGAGGAAGTGTACGCTCTGATGGAATACCTTTCGGACTTTTACTGCGAGGTCGAGCGCAAGATGATCGAATACGCGAAGCCGGATGTCTTCCAGATCATCGATGACACCGCCGCGCAGGCCAGACCATTCATCTCCCGCGAGCAGTACCGCGAGCTGTTTTGGCCGTTCCAGAAAAAGCAGGCGGACATTGCCCATGAGTACGGAATCCCTGTCGCCATGCACTGCTGCGGCAAGTGCGAGATCTTCATCGACGACTGGAGAGAAATGGGCGTCTGCGCCTGGGATCCCGCCCAGCCGGTCAATGACCTGGCCGCGGTCAAGGCGAAGTACGGAAACGATCTCGTGATCATCGGCGGCTGGGATCCGACGCCGCACATGATCTTCGACGATGTGACCGAGGAGGAGCTCCGCCAGTCCGTCCGCGACGCGATCGACAAATTTGCGCCGGGCGGCGGCTATGTGTGGTGCATGGGCCTGATGCGCTCGGTCGGCCGCGAAGCACAGACCGACTGGAAGAATAAGATCATCCTGGACGAGGCGTATCGTTACGGTTCGACGTTTTACCAGAAGTGATCCGGGCCATAACCCGGCGTGATTCGGACAATACCAGGCTAAAAAGGAGCTGCCGTAAAGGCAGCTCCTCTGTGTTTTTGCGGAACAGGTCCAATGCCTGATCCGGGGTCCCCCTTACGACTAAATATGCAGCGACACACGGAACGCCTGATTCACCGCGTCGGAGATCGTGCCGACCCCCTTCACGTCGCCGATCAGATGCACGTCGTGCTCGGGCGCGCTGTGGCGCAGCTCGTCAGCTTCCTTCTGAAGCGGGACCATGCCCACCGCCAGCAGGACGGTGTCGCACGCGTACTCGACCTTCTCCCCGGTCTGCGCGTTCTCACAGATGATCTTGTCGTCACAGATCTCGACCAGCTTCGTGTCGAAGTGCGTCGGGATCTCCTTCGCCGCCAGAATCTTCCGGAATTCATTCGCGCTGGTGCCGGCAGCGGCGTGCAGCTTCTCATAGCTGTCGCGCTCGGCCGCCATCTCGATGACGCGCACTTCCTTGCCCAGATCCTTAAATTCGATCGCAGCTTCCAGACCGACCGCGCCGGCGCCGACCACGACGATCTTCTCTCCGGCCAGGCTCTTGTCCGTCTCCGCATCCGGAGCCCAGTGTACGTGCGGCTTGTCCACGCCCGGGACTCTGGGGATGAGCGGCTTCGCGCCGCTGGCGATGACGATGGCGTCATAGCCCTCCAGATCCAGAACTTCCTTCGTCGCCTCGGTGTTCAGCAGGATCTTCGCACCGTACTGCTTCGCGTACTTTCCGGCCTGATAGCGCAGCCACTTCAGATAGTCCTGACAGTCGACCTTAAACGGCGGAAGCGCCGCGCCGATGACATTGCCGCCCAGGACGCCGGACTTCTCGTACAGCGTGACGTCGTGGCCGCGCTCGCACAGGGTCATCAGGGCCTGGATACCGCCGGGGCCGCCGCCCACGACCGCGACTTTCTTCTTCACGGTCGCTTTCGGGACCACGCCGTCCGGAAGGACGTCGGTCATGCCGGACATGGGGTTGACCGCGCACCAGATGGGCTTCGGCACGAACAGGTGCTTGGTGCAGGTATCGCAGCGCAGGCAGGGCCGATGCTCCTCGGGCATGTCGTGCGAGTACTTGTTCGGCATGTCGGGATCCGCCA